>CAYFWG010000021.1:10457-11921 GCA_964346775.1 uncultured Mogibacterium sp. | reverse complement strand
TCCGGAAGCGGATGCTATATCCACGTCGTAGAAAATACTGCAAGAAATCTTCGTGACACTGCCAGAACAGGTGGAGAACTTAAGGGAAAAGAAAGCCTTGAGAAGCTTACTTCACTATTCGGAATCGATGAGAAAGATCCTCACAAGGCTGCTGAAGCTATCGCTAATGCTGTACTTGCCGACCTATACAAACCAGAATACGAGAAGATGGATTTGGTCGAGAAGATAGCATATGAACCGAGAGTTAAGAGATGGAAGGAGCTTGGCATTATGCCTGGCGGAGCTAAGTCTGAGGTCTTCAAAGGCGTTGTAAAATGCTCGACAAACCTGAACTCGGATCCTGTAAACATGCTTCTTGACTGCCTAAGACTCGGAATTTCCACAGGAATCTACGGTCTTACTCTGACGAACCTTCTTAACGACGTTCTTCTCGGTCAGCCTGAAATCAGAATCGCTCCTGTAGGAATGAGAGTTATCGATCCTGAATATATCAACATAATGATAACGGGTCACCAGCATACGATTTTTGTAGATTTACAGAACCGTCTTGCATCTCCTGAGGCTACTGCAAAGGCAGAGGCTGTAGGAACAAAGGGGTTCAAGCACGTAGGCTGCACATGCGTCGGTCAGGACCTCCAGCTCAGAGGAGCTCACTATACGGATATTTTTGACGGTCATGCTGGCAACAACTATACAAGTGAAGCTATTCTTGCGACAGGTGCAATCGATGCGGTTCTTTCCGAATTCAACTGCACACTTCCTGGAATCGAACCTATTTGCGACGAACTCAAAATCAAACAGATTTGTCTCGACGATGTTGCAAAGAAGGCAAATGCAGAACTGATTCCTTTCGATTTTGCTAACAGAGAAGAACAGAGCAATCTGATAATCGATAAGGTTATCGATGCATACAAAGAAAGAAGAGGAAGCACGCCTCTCAACCTCGAGCCGATGAAGGAACACGGATATCCTACATCTCTCACAGGAGTCAGCGAAGGATCCCTCAAGGACTTCCTCGGTGGAAGCTGGAAGCCTCTTATCGACCTTATCGTCTCTGGAGATATTAAGGGTATTGCAGGAGTTGTAGGTTGTTCAAACCTCACAGCAGGCGGACACGATGTTCTGACAGTAGAACTCACCAAAGAACTGATTGCAAGAGACATAATTGTCCTCACAGCAGGATGTTCATCCGGCGGTATCGAGAACTGCGGACTCATGGAGCCTGAAGCTGCAAAATATGCAGGTCCTAAGCTGAGAGCTGTTTGTGAGAAGCTTGGAATTCCTCCTGTACTGAACTTCGGTCCATGTCTAGCTATAGGCCGTCTTGAGATCGTTGCGACAGAGATCGCTGCAGACCTTGGCGTCGACCTTCCACAGCTACCTTTGGTTCTTTCCGCTGCACAGTGGCTCGAAGAACAGGCTTTGGCTGACGGTTGCTTCGGACTTGCTCTTGGACTACCTCTA
>CAYFWG010000021.1:8850-10447 GCA_964346775.1 uncultured Mogibacterium sp. | reverse complement strand
ACCTTGGACTTCCACCTTTCGTTACTGGAAGCCCTGTAACAGTACAGGTACTTACAGAGGATATGAAGGAACTTACAGGCGGTCAGGTTATCATCGATGCTGATGCGAAGAGTTCAGCAGATACACTGGAAAAAATTATTTTGGAAAAACGTGCCGAGTTGGGGCTTTAAGGGGGTGATCATATGAAAAGGATTTTCATAGATGCTTCCAAGTGTGACGGTTGCAAGAACTGTACCGTTGCTTGTATGCAGTACCATAGAGCCGATCTTACAGAAGAGCAGAAGGCTGCTCCATAGGACTGGAAGAATTTATATACTATCGATCTGGCTGCTGAAAAGAACGAATCGAGAAATCATATTGTTAAAGATGGAAAGGGCGGATAGATTCCAATCTTCTGTCGCCACTGCGATGAACCTGAATGCGTTATGGCCTGCATGAGCGGTGCTCTGAGCAAGGATCCTGAGACAGGTCACGTTAAATACGACGAGTCGAAATGCGGTGCATGTTATATGTGCGTAATGAATTGTCCTTACGGTGTTCTCAAAGCGGATACGGCTGAACGCGTTAAGATAATAAGATGCGACTTCTGCGACGAGAAGGAAGATGGCCCGAGCTGCGTAGCTTCATGCCCTAAGAAAGCGATATATGTAGAGGAGGTGCAGTGATGACCCATTTAATAATAGGTGGAGGAGCTGCAGGAATCAAAACGGCAGAGAAGATTAGAGAGCTCGAACCTGATGCGAAGATAACTATCGTAATGCAGGACGAAAGCGTACACTCACGCTGCATGCTCCACAAATACATATCTAACGAGAGAGATGCTAAGAAGCTGTCCTTCATACCTGAGAACTTTGCGGAAGAAAATAATATCGAATTCAAAGCTGGTAGAACCGTTTCTTCGATAGATACACAGTCAAAGACGGTAGAACTGGACAACGGAGAGAAGCTCGCTTACGACAAACTTCTGATTGCGACAGGATCAAACGGATTTATTCCTCTTGTAGGAGATCTCGCTCAAGCGAACAACGTTCATTGCTTCAGACATCTATCGGAAGCCAAGGCTATCAAAGAGCAATCGGTCAATGCCGACAAAATCGTTGTAGTCGGAGCAGGTCTTGTAGGAATAGATGCGGCGTACGGATTCCTTGAAATCGGTAAGGATGTCACTGTCGTAGAGATGGCAAACAGGATAATTCCGTTACAACTCGATGACGAGGCTGCTAAAGAATACCAGGATCTCTTCGAAAAAGACGGGTGCAAGTTCTGTCTCGGCCGAAAGGTGACGGGAACAGAGTCCGACGGAAAAGGTGGTATCAGTGCGATACTCCTCGATGACGGAACAAAACTCCCTTGTGATTTGGCAGTAGTCGCTGCTGGTGAAAGAGCTGCAATCGGATGCATTCAGGGAACTGATATCGAATTCGACAGATTCATCAATGTAGACAGCCACATGAGGACGAATGTCAAAGACGTCTTCGCTGCAGGAAATGTAACAGGACTATCTGGAACATGGCTGAATGCAAAGAAACAGGCTGAGGTTGCTGCATACAATATGTGCGGATACGATGAAGAGTATTTAGATATCTACGCATTCAAA
>CAYFWG010000021.1:6564-8840 GCA_964346775.1 uncultured Mogibacterium sp. | reverse complement strand
GACAACCATGGACATCGCAGTTCCAACGAGGGCGTAGAAGAAGGTGATGAGGTAATCAAACAGCACGATTCCAAGGGATACAGAAAAGCTATAATCAGAGATGGAAGGCTCGACAGTATCATCATCCAAGGAAAGCTGGATTACAGCGGAGTTTATCAATATGTTATAAAGAACAATATCGATCTTTCAGATATTAAAACAGATATTTTCAAGCTTTCGTTCGCCGATTTCTACGGCATAGACGAAAACGGAGAGTACAAATACGTAGGCTAATAGGCTCAAATATACCCGAATAACTCGAGGGACAGCCCCGGTTAAGCCCTACACAATGATGTCTTCTGCATTTTGCAGGAGGCATCATTTTTGTTTTGCTTTTATTTAGAACATGACACAATTTGTATCTTTAAAATAATTGCCTGTATAATGGCAGGATAGTATAATTTAATGAAGGAACTCATAGATTCTGAGATCCTTATAGAATTATTAAATAATGGAACGAGTTTGTAATGGATGGTTTTTATAAGAAATATTACTAATAGTGATGTGCATATTGGAGGTGCAGTAAAGAATCAAATGTCCGTTAGTGTTCAGTCGGTTATAGATAATTTGTAATTAAAGAAGAGGTGATGAAAATTGAGTAGACTAACCATAATGATGGAAAGCCCTGCAGAACAGACGGTTGAGAACATCTACAAAGACATCGAAAGAAGAATCGTCGCAAGCCCTCCTGGACTATGTCCTGTCGACCTGCTTGCTTCTTTTCTTAAGATGACCCATGCTCAGTCATGCGGTAAATGTGTTCCTTGCAGAATAGGTCTCGGTAAGCTCGAAACCATGCTCGACATGGCACTAGACGGAAAGGCAGACGAGAAGACCCTGGATTTGATCGAAGAAACGGCCAAAACGGTATATTATTCTTCGGATTGTGCTATCGGCTGGGAGTCGGCAAGCATGGTATTGAAGGGGTTACAGGGTTTCAGAGAGGACTTTATCTCTCACATTACAACAGGAAGATGCACATTCGAGCTGAATCAGCCTGTACCTTGCAGATCGCTTTGCCCGGCAGGCGTAGATGTACCTGGTTACATAGCTTTGATTAACGATGAAAGATACGCTGATGCAGTTAAGCTCATTCGCAAAGACAATCCTTTCCCTTTGGTTTGCGGTTTGATCTGCGAGCATCCTTGCGAAAGACGCTGCAGAAGAACGATGATCGACTTCCCAGTAAATATCAGAGGTCTTAAGAGATATGCTTCTGAGAAAGCTGGCGATGTTCCTGCTCCTGAAAGAGAGGCTCTTACAGGCAAGAAGGTTGCAATCGTCGGAGGCGGTCCGAGCGGACTGTCGGCAGCTTATTATCTTTCCCTCATGGGTCATGAAGTTGAAGTATTTGAATCGAGAAAACATCTCGGAGGCATGCTTAGATATGGTATTCCGAATTACAGATTGCCAAGAGAGATGCTCGATGAAGAAATCAATGTTATTTTGTCGACAGGCGTGAAGGCTCACACGGAGTTCGAGATCGGAAAAGATTCAAGTCTTGCTGATTTGAAAAAACGTTTCGACGCTGTGTATATCGCTATAGGCGCACAGGTGGATAAGAAGCTCAGAATCGAAGGAGCTGATGCTGAAGGTGTATATTCTGCAGTCGAAGTTCTTCGTCAAATAGGAGATGACGATTATCCTGATTTCACAGGCAAGAATGTATCGGTTATCGGTGGTGGAAATGTTGCCATGGACGTTGCTCGTACAGCGATCAGAGCGAATGCCGATAAGGTTGCCGTATTATATAGAAGACGTCAGGACGATATGACGGCTCTCGAAGAACAGATTGAATCTGCCCTTGCAGCAGGTTGCGAGCTGTATGACCTGTATTCGCCAGCAGAAATCGAGAAGAATGAAGACGGTAGCATCAAATCCGTTCTTATTCAGCCTCAAATCATCGGTGGTATCAAAGACGGTCGTCCTACGCCAAATAAAGCTGATAAGACTCCTGTCGAAATCCCAACCGACATCCTAATCATCGCTGTAGGACAGGGTATCGAGTCTCATGAATTCGAGAAATACGGTGTTTCCGTTCAAAAGGGAGTTATATCCTCTATGGAGACTGCCGAAATTGAAGGACTAAGCGGATTCTTCGCTGGAGGAGACTGCGTGTCAGGTCCTGCAACAGCTATTAGAGCTATTGCAGCTGGAAAAGTTGCAGCAGCAAATATCGATTCATATCTTGGATACAATCATCTGATTTCGACAGATGTTGTCGTTCCAGATGCCAA
>CAYFWG010000021.1:6122-6554 GCA_964346775.1 uncultured Mogibacterium sp. | reverse complement strand
AAACTGGTAGATAAAACTCCTTGCGGTCGTGTGAACATGAAAGAAAAGCCTGTATTCGAAAGAATAAGTAACTTCGAACTCTCAGAACTCGGCATGAGTCATGAGGAAGCAATGCAAGAGTCTTCAAGATGTCTGAGATGCGACCACTTCGGATATGGAATATTTAAAGGCGGGAGGAGTGAAAAATGGTAAATTTAACGATAAATGGCAAGCAGATTTCCGTACCGGAGGGTACAACGATTATGGAAGCGGCAAAGCTCGGTCAGATAAGGATTCCGCATCTGTGCTATTTAGAAGGTATAAACGACATCGGAGCCTGCCGTGTATGCGTTGTCGAAGTTGAAGGCTTGGATAGACTTGTTACCTCTTGCAACAATACCGTTGAAGAGGGCATGGTTGTTCATACCGACAGCCCTTTGGCTCGTCAAGCGA
>CAYFWG010000021.1:4920-6112 GCA_964346775.1 uncultured Mogibacterium sp. | reverse complement strand
TCCCAGCACGACTCAAATTGCACGAATTGCACGCGTTCAGGAAACTGCTCATTGCAAACACTGTCAAACAATCTGGGAATTACAGATACTTCATATTCTAAGGAGCTCACTCTTGAGACCTGGAATAAGAAATTCCCGTTAATCCGTGATGCAAACAAGTGTATCAAGTGTATGAGATGTATCCAGGTATGCGACAAAGTTCAAACCATGAACGTTTGGGATGTTTCCAAGACAGGTGGAAGAACCACGGTCGACGTTTCGCATAATATGGATATAGAAGATATTAACTGCTCGCTTTGCGGTCAGTGCATTACACATTGCCCAGTAGGCGCTTTGAGCGAAAGAGACGATGTTCAAAGAGTTGTTGACGCGCTTTCGGACAAGGACAAGATCACCGTTATTCAGGTAGCACCTGCAGTTCGTAGTGCATGGGGAGAGAATCTCGGTCTGCCAAAGGAAAAAGCTACACCGAGAAGGATGGTCGCAGCTCTTAAGAGCATGGGGTTCGACTATGTATTCGACACAACATTCAGTGCTGACTTGACTATCATGGAAGAAGGCTCAGAGTTCTTAGAAAGACTGAAAAATGCTGAGAATGAGACCTTCCCGATGTTCACATCATGCTGTCCAGGCTGGGTTCGTTTCATGAAATACGAATATCCAGACCAGGTATTCCAGCTTTCGTCGGCAAAATCGCCACAGCAGATGTTCGGAGCTGTAACAAAAACGTATTTCGCAGAAAAAATCGGGGTAGATCCTAACAAGATTTTCAATGTATCCATAATGCCTTGTACTGCTAAGAAATACGAATGCGATGTAGAAGACTTGAAAGATGCAGGTGCCGGAAGGGATGTCGATGTCGTTCTGACAACCAGAGAGCTTTCGAGACTGATAAGAGCTGAACACATAATTGTTGAAGATATTCCTGAAGAGGACTTCGATTCACCTCTTGGAGTCGGAAGCGGAGCTGGTGTTATCTTCGGAGCAACAGGCGGAGTTATGGAAGCTGCTCTAAGAAGCGTTTATTATCTCGTAATGGGCGAAAACCCTGATCCTGATCTTTTCAAAAATGTTCGAGGTCTGGACGGATGGAAGGAAGCTACCGTCAATCTCGACGGCACAGAAGTCAAGATAGCAGTTGCAAGCGGACTTGGAAACGCTAGAAAATTGATGGAAGCACTGAAAAGAGGCG
>CAYFWG010000021.1:637-4910 GCA_964346775.1 uncultured Mogibacterium sp. | reverse complement strand
ACTTCGTTGAGATAATGGCATGTCCTGGAGGCTGTGCAGGTGGTGGAGGACAACCTATCCACGACGGACAGGAACTTGCAGGCGAAAGAGGAGAATATCTGTATGGTCTCGACAAACACGACAAATTGAGATTCTCCCATGAGAACCCTGAAATACTACAGTGTTACGAAGAGTTCTTCGGAGCACCTCTTTCAGAGAAATCTCACCATCTCCTCCACACAGATCAGAAGACTTGGAATCTTAAAGCTGATGAGAATCTAATGTAATAAAGCAAAATAATTCAAGAATAAAAATGGTGAGGCACTACAGATATTAGGAAAAAGTATTTGTAGTGCCGACCCATGGAATCAAAGTGGAGATACGAAATGAAGAAAAAAATTATTTTAATTTCAATGATGCTAGTTCTGATTATAGGTATGACAGCATGCGGTATTGAATCATCCGATGATGGAGAACCAACTCCTGTAAGATATGCAGTTATGACAGGTCCTACGGGTGTAGGCTCTGTAAACATGATAGAAGAAAGCAAAAACAATGATTCGGATTTTGCTATCGAAGAGAAGATCGTAGGAACACCAGACGAAATAGTTTCGGCTTTGGTCAGCGGAAACCTTGACATGGCTGTCGTACCTGCAAACCTGGCATCTGTGCTATACAAAAAAACCGAAGGCAAGATTCAAACACTTGCGACAAATAATTTGGGAGTTTTGTATATTGTAGAAGTCGGAACCGAGATCAATTCACTTCAGGACTTAAAGGGAAAGACGATCTTATCCGCAGGAAAGGGAGCGACTCCAGAAACAGTATTCAACTACATTATGACGCAGAACAAACTGATTCAAGGCACGGACTGGAACTTTGAATTTAAAGCCGAAGCAACCGAGGTTGCTCAGAACCTTATTTCTGGAAACGGCAGCATCGCTTTACTTCCTGAACCTATGGTCTCAACCGTACTGTCCAAGAACAAAAACGCAAGAATTGCAATTAAACTGGATGACGAGTGGTCAAAGCTGAACAAAACTCCGCAGATAACAAGCGTTCTTGTAGGCAGAAAAGAATTCCTCGATACTATTGATGTCGAAGATTTCTTGGATGAATACAAAGAAAGCATCGAAGAGGCAACATCGAATATCGATAAGACAGCGGAGCTTGTAGGTAAATACAAGATAATGGATGCCAATGTAGCAAAGAAGGCTATTCCTAATATGAACTTAAAATACATAGATAATGAAGAGCTAAAAGACAGTCTTACTAAGTATCTAGAAATATTAAAGAGTGCAAATCCTAAATCTATCGGAGGAAGCGTACCGGGTGAGGACTTCTACTATCTCGACAAATAGAATTATGAGGAAATTGCTGACAGCGGCTTTTTGGCTGGTAGTATGGCAATTACTCAGTATGGCAATTGGAGAGGAGATATTGTTGGTATCTCCTCTTGTTGCATTTCAAAAATTAGCCGAACTTGTCGGCACGAGTGCATATTGGTCGGCAATACTATCGTCAATATACAAGATCTTCATCGGTCTTATATTGTCGGTATTTGTCGGAATCTTACTCTCTATATTCAGTTTCTTATCGAACTTATTTAGGGAACTCGTTCATCCTATGATACTTTTCCTCAAATCGATTCCTGTCGCAGGCTTTGTAATCCTATTGCTTGTCTGGATAAACTCGTCATATCTTTCTATATATATATCCTTCTTCATGGGAATGCCGATTATATATGAAAATGTGTGCGAGGGTCTTTTTTCAGCAGACAAGAAATTGATAGAAATGGCAGACAGCTTCAAGGTGCCTCTACAAAAGCGACTGAAATATATCTATAAGATTAAAGTAACGCCTTACCTCAGAGCGGGAATAATCTCTATATCGGGGCTTACTTTCAAGGCGGGAATTGCAGCAGAGGTCATTGGACTACAGAACAACTCAATCGGAGAAAACCTCCAAAATGCCAAAATTTATCTGAATATGCCCGAACTCTTTGCATGGATCATAACGATTCTGGTTCTCAGTATGATTCTGGAGAAGGGGATTAAATTAATCCTAGGTGGTAAAAATGCTCGAGTTTAAGAATGTCTATAAGAGATTTGATAATCCGGTAATAGAAAATCTAAGCTTCAAACTTATAGAAGGAGAGAGGCTTGCTGTTTTGGGCGAGTCTGGAATCGGAAAAAGCACAATCATCAACCTGATTCTCGGAATAATCTCACCTGATAGTGGCGAAGTGACAAATAATTATGGCAGGATATCCACTGTCTTCCAGGAGAACAGGCTGGTCGAAGAAATATCGGCAATTCAAAATCTTCAGCTTGTGACAGATAAGCCTGAAAGCGAAATAGTAGAAATTCTCAAATCACTTAAAATTGAAAATCCGCTTGAACTTGTTAAGAATCTAAGCGGTGGAATGAAGAGAAGGGTAGCTATTGCAAGAGCTCTCATATATGATGCCGATCTATATCTACTCGATGAACCGATACAGGGCCTCGATGAAGATACAAGAAAGACAGTAATTTCAAAAATCCTCGAGATAACTCAAGGCAAGAGTATGATTCTAATCAGTCACAGCATGGAAGATATAAGAGACTTTGCAATCGGAGAAGAGCTTGTTCTGAGATAAAGCGCCTTAGTCGGTGCTATCCGATTTTTCGGTGATATTCGCAATATAAACACCAGCGATGATTACGATTGCGCCGATTATTTGATACCTTGTAAAGGGCTCGTTTAGGAATATTGTGCCGGAGATAATCGATACTACGGTCGAGACTCCGATGAAGGAAGCGGCACGATTAACGCCGATGTTTGTAACAGCCATATTGTATAGGAAGAAAGCGATTACGGAGCAACCGATTCCTTGATAGAGTACAGATATAGTGAAATCTTTTTCTTTAAATGGCAGGGTAAGTAGATTCATAATGTCGCCGTCTATGATAGCTTCGCATATTGCCATAATAACAAAGACGATTGCACCTAAGAGTAGCATCACAAATGTGATTTCAGATGTGGAATACGATGCAGCTTTTTCAACAGATACGCTGTATAGGGCGTAGGAAATAACAGATAGAAATAGAAATGCATATCCGAAAATAGATAAGCTCGATGATACACCTACGGCGAGGACGGTAACCAAAACTCCGAGGAGTGTGATTAGGATTCCGAATATTTGGACCTTTGAAGGTGTCTTCTTGAGAATGAGGGTTGATGCCATTAATGAAACAACTGGAATGCAACCGAGAAAAACTCCACTCTCAGAAGCGGTTGTGTGGCCGAGTCCGACGGTCTCACCTATAAAATACAGACACGGGCTGAATAAGCCGACGGTTAGCAAGGGAAGCAGAGGCTTTCCTTTTAAATTTACCTTAATAACACCGAATTTTAGCAAAGCAAGGGTGATGAGAATTGCTAATAAAAATCTCCATCCTAACAGGGCAAAGGCACCGGCGGTCTGAATAGCTGTTTTTGTGAACATATAGCTCATTCCAAAGAGAATTTCGCATGTTATGGCACAGATACATCCAAATATTAACTTGCTTTCCTTAATCCTCTTCATAGTGACCTCAGTTTGAGATTAATAATCCAATAATTACCTGCTCCGTACATAAACATTCATATTGCGTTATTTTATTACATAATTGTATAAAAAGATACATATTAATGCTACAATCAAAAAAGGTATATCGCTTAAGGAGGAAAATAATATGAAAAAGAAAATACTCGTTATTCTTATAGGGACCTTAATGATGTTTGCTGCTAGTTGCGATTTGGCAACTATTTAAGAAGCCGACTTTAAAGATGAAAAGGCTTTGCCTAATCTCTTGGCTTTAACTGAGGGAACATATTACATAATGACCGGAGAGTATGGCGATGATAATTTTAGACTTTCTGTAAGCGATAAGCTGGGTGAGCTTAACTTTGTATATGATGCTAAAAAGACGAGCATTAATCATCTTTATGCGGAGGGCAATTATGCGGCATGGGTCGAAAAACATGATAATTATTACGACTACAAAGTTTATGATAAGGAGAAAAATAAAGTCAAAAGCATCAACAGGGAGGATTTCGACCAAGTTGATTACCAAGATACGCAGATGGGCATATATTCGGGAAAGCTGTATTATGATGTAACAGATTTTGATAATTCCAAAATATATATTAAAAGCTATGATTTTAAGACAGGTAAAGAGTCAATCGTAAGGGAAGTGGATTTTGAGGAAGGGGGGCCAAGTACTCTGGAAGTCAAAGATGGTATCCTTGTGGCTTACAATACTTCAAAATC
>CAYFWG010000021.1:0-627 GCA_964346775.1 uncultured Mogibacterium sp. | reverse complement strand
TGATGCACTTTTTATAAAAGATCTTAAGAGAGGGAAAGAATCTCAGGTTAAAATTCCAGAAGATATTGAATATGTATATGCGGCTTCGTACGATAAAGAAAATGATACTTATATGATATATTATGATAAAGAAGACTCAAAAGCAGAATATATAGGAATCTTTAAGCCAGACGATTCCAAAATTAAGGCTATTTTCACTATGCCAGAAGGCATGTATGCGTATAGAGAGCAAGTGACTATAGATAACGGACATGTTTTCTGGGTCACAGAGGAGAATACTACAGGGCCTGTTGTTGATCACTATACTTCGGTTGACTACGATTGTGCAGATGACTCTCCTTATGAAGTTCCAGCTTCGTTTTGCTACGCGCTGACAGAGGATACGATATATATGATATCGTTTGTGGACGAGTCAGTTAAAAAAATCAATATCACAGAAGAGCCAATATAGACATTAGAAACGGGAGCCTCTAAAGACTCCCGTTTTACAGTTATAATTCTTGGGGCTTATTTCAATCCCATTTCGCTTCTTACTTCCTTGAAGCATTTCAAGATGAAATCGATATCTTCTTTTGTGTGGCTTGCACATACCTGTGTTCTGATTCTTGCCTTGCCCTTTGGAACTAC
>CAYFWG010000020.1:0-12073 GCA_964346775.1 uncultured Mogibacterium sp. | reverse complement strand
GCCACAGATAGCAAGATAAGGATAATGTCGATTAATCTTCTGACCGAAAACGAAACCGATCCTGTAGTATGGAGAGGCCCGGTTATCGGCGGAGTTGTAGAACAGTTCTGGACCGATGTTTTCTGGGGAGATTTGGATGTATTGTTCATCGATATGCCTCCTGGAACAGGAGATGTACCGCTGACGGTTTTTCAGTCACTGCCTATAGATGGAATAATCGTTGTAACATAGCCTCAAGACCTCGTTTCCATGATAGTTACCAAGGCAGTAAATATGGCAAAGCTTATGAATATTCCTATCCTCGGAATGGTGGAAAACATGAGCTACCTATCATGCCCTGACTGCGGAAAGAAAATCGAAGTCTTCGGAAAGAGCAAAGCGGAGCAGGTTGCAGCAGCTAACGGTATCAAGCTTTTGGAGAAACTTCCTATAGAGCCTGAACTCGCAGAGCTGGTAGACAAAGGACAGATTGAACTAGGCGACGGGAATCAAATGGATTCAATTCTTTCAGTCCTCGAGGACCTCGGTTTAAGCGAGAAAGATAAATAAGCTATTAAAAAAGACAAACATTCTACAAAAAAGATAAACACCTATCTTCATAAATTATAGATTTATTTAATTAGGAGGGAACTTTATTGAGCGAATTGATAAGACTCGAATCCATTGTAAAAAGCTACGAAGGAAATGTCGTTCTTAACGGCATCGATCTTAGCGTTTCGGAGAATGAATTCGTAACTCTGCTCGGCCCGTCTGGCTGCGGAAAAACTACAACATTAAGATTGTTAGGCGGATTTGAGACACCTGATGAGGGTAAGATTTTATTTGACGGTAAAGATATTACAGGGGTACCTGCCAATCAAAGACCTATAAACACCGTTTTCCAGAACTACGCTCTTTTCCCGCACATGAATGTTGGCGAGAATATTGCGTTCGGATTGAGGGTTAAGAATAAAAACGAGCAGTATATTAAAGATAAGATCAAATATGCACTGAAACTGGTAAACCTCAAGGGATTTGAAACAAGAAAAGTCGATCAATTGTCTGGCGGTCAGCAGCAAAGAATCGCTATGGCAAGAGCCATAGTTAACGAGCCGAAGGTGCTTCTACTAGATGAGCCTCTCGGAGCCCTCGACCTTAAACTCCGCCAGGAGATGGAGTACGAACTTGTAAGACTCAAGAAAGAACTTGGGATTACATTTATATATGTTACCCACGATCAGGAAGAAGCCCTTACCATGTCGGACAAAGTCGTCGTAATGAATGAGGGTAGAATCCAGCAGGAGGGAACTCCAGAGGAAATTTATAACGAGCCTGAAAATGCATTTGTTGCCGATTTTATCGGAGACAGCAACATCGTCTCCGGCCGAATGATAGAAGATAAACTCGTTAGAATCAACGGCGTAGATTTTCCATGTATAGACGGAGCTGAACAGGGATTCAATCCGGGGCGCAGGGTCGACGTAGTAATAAGACCTGAAGATATTGAAATAAAGAGGTTTGGCAAAGGTCTTTTCAATGGAACCATTATTTCCAAGCTCTTTATCGGAATGCATTATGAAATGCTGGTCGAGAGTGAAGACGGCAAAATCGAATGGTTGCTTCAGAATTACGATCAACATGATGTTGGTGCCAAGATCGGCATGTATGTAAGGCCGGAAAATATCCAGATCATGAATAAGCCTAGATCGGAAGATGAGGAGGCTCTCGAAATTGATATATAAGAAGAGATATGCTTCACCATTCATAATATGGATAATTGCAGGAACAGTTATTCCTCTTGCGGCTATCGCATACTACGGTTTCACAGATAGAACCGGCTCTTTTACTTTGTCCAATATACTCGCAATGCTTCAGGCGGACCACATGCAAGCCCTAGGACTCTCTCTTTTGCTGGCGGTAACAAGCACAATTATATGTTTGCTTCTTGCATTTCCGATGGCGATGATTTTGAGAGATAGTAAATTTGGGAAACAAGGTTTTATGATATTCGTAATCATTCTTCCGATGTGGATGAACTTCTTGCTGAGAACTATGGCATGGCAGGTTCTCCTGGAGAGGCAGGGTGTAATCAACTCGATTATTACTGCTATCGGTTTGCCAAGACAGGAACTTATGAATACGCCAGGAGCGATCGTTCTCGGCATGGTATACGACTTCCTCCCATTTATGATCCTTCCGATATATAACACGGTTTCGAAGATCGATAAGAGCATAATCGAAGCTGCGTATGACCTCGGAGCTTCAAAGAGAAAGACTTTTACAGATGTAATCATTCCTATGACGGTGCCAGGAATCGTAAGCGGAATTACGATGGTTTTCATTCCTGCACTTACAACCTTTGTCATCTCAAATATGCTCGGAGGCGGAAAAATCAACCTGATAGGAAACATCATAGAACAGGAGTTTACGGTCAACTCAAATTGGTATCTTGGTTCCGGACTTTCTCTTGTAATGATGATATTTATAATAATCAGCATGCTCTTGCTTCAGAAATTCGATAAGACGGGAGGGGAGAACCTATTATAAAGATATGAGGAAATACTTAGGAAATTTATACATATTAATAATAATGCTATTTCTGTACCTTCCGATTATGGCTCTTATAGTCCTTTCTTTTAATGAAGCAAAGTCCATGTCGGTATTTACTAGATTCAGTCTGAAATGGTACGAAGAACTGTTCAGTAGCTCTCTTATGATGAGCGCTTTGTTCAACACATTTTCGATAGCCATCGTATCGGCACTCCTCGCAACGATTGTCGGAACTGCAGCTGTTCTGGGTATGAAGGCGATGAGGGCAAAGTCAGAAAACACACTTATGGCTTTGAACAATATTCCTTTGCTGAATGCAGACATCGTGACGGGAATAGCCCTTATGCTGTTTATGCTGATGCTTGGAATTCCAAGAGGATATGCAACGATACTGTTCAGCCACGCAACGTTTTGCATTCCTTATGTGATACTTTCTGTAAAACCGAGGGTCAACAAGAAGACCGAAAAGCTGTATGAGGCTGCACTTGACCTCGGAGCTACAGGCAAATATGCCTTCAGAAAAGTCGTTCTTCCGGAGCTGTGGCCAGGAATACTATCTGGATTTCTGCTCAGCTTTACGATGTCGGTAGACGATTTTATCATCACATACTTTACAAGGGGAGCGGGTATTAATACAATTTCGACTCTTATCTACAGCCAGGTTAAGGTCGGTATAAGACCGAGTTTATTCGCTCTTTCGACAATCATATTCGTCGTAGCTTTGATCGTCCTAGTAATAATCAATGTCAGACAAAGCAGGACAGACAAGTCGAAAAAGATGGTTCTCAATATTTAAAAATCAACATAATAGCACCAGAAGAAACACATGCCGGGGTCTAGTCTCCGGCTATTTTTATTTATCAAAAAATATATAAATATGTGGTTGACAAGGGGCGTTTTATAGAGTATATTATGAAGTGTAGTTAGCACTCTTGAAGAACGAGTGCTAACAAAAAAGCAAGAAAGGACGGTAAGATATGGAACTCAGCGAAAGGCAATTGCAAATACTTCAAGCCATAATAAGTGACTATGTCGAAAATGCTGAGCCGGTCGGATCTCGTTCAATTGCAAAAAGATATGACTTCGGCGTTAGCCCTGCGACTATAAGAAATGAAATGTCTGACCTTGAAGAAATGGGATACCTTACACATCCTCATACTTCTGCCGGAAGAGTTCCTTCCGACAAGGCATATAGATTGTATGTCGACGGGATGATGAAGAAAAAAAGTCTAAGCGCCAAGGAGAAGAGGTTTATCAACGACAGACTTGCAGCAAATCGCAGAGAGCTCGAGCAGACGATAAAGTATGCAGCGAAGCTCCTGTCAGAGATAACTCAGCTGACATCGTTTGCAATGACACCATCGACGAACCAGGATACGATAAGTTTTATTAAACTCCTTCCTGCTGATGAGAAAACCGTAATCTTAATGATTGTCGGAGACAGCGGAAGAATTATGAATACTACTTTGCGTTTTGAGAAGGCTTGTCCACAGGATGTCCTTGAGATACTCAGCAAGAATATGACCGTAACATACAAGGGTCGTACTCTGGATGATGTTCTTCAAAGTGAGATTATATCGGGAGCAAGCACGGATATAGAGGCACTTAATTCCCTGATAGGAGAGGTAAGACCGACATTCATCAAGACTCTTGAGGAAATGCTCGATGTCAACCTTTACATGGAGGGGATGACCAATATATTCAATATTCCTGAGTATGCGAGCATAGATAGGGCGAAGGCCTTCATGGAGATTTTCACCAAACAGGAAGAGTTCGCTCGGAAGATCCTCGAAAGAGACGACGGAGTAGTTGTTACCATCGGTGACGAGAACGAGTCGATGAAGGATTGCTCGCTTATAACGGCGACTTACCATGTAGACGGTAAACTCATCGGCAAGATCGGGGTTATCGGACCGACTCGTATGAAATATGATGAAGTAACATCGATCATGGAGTATCTCACAAACAATCTGAATGAGACATTCAAACTCACGGATGGAAAGGATAAATGATAATGTCAGAGAAAACAAAAAAAGTTGCAATTGAAGACGAAGAGATGATTTCAAAGAATAAAGAAGATATAGACAAGTCCGAAGAAGATGCTGAAGCTGTAGCGGAGAAGCAGGAGTCCGAAAGATACATGAGACTTATGGCGGAATTCCAGAACTTCAAGAAGAGAAGTGAAAAGGAAAAGTCGGATATTCGCACATATGGAAATGAAAATATCATGAGCGAAATCCTGCCAGTACTGGATAATTTTGACAGGGCTCTCGATACAACTCATGAAGACATAGGCGGTTATGTCAAGGGCATGGAACTCATCTTCCAACAGCTCAAAACCGCACTGGAACACGCAGGACTCAAAGAAATCGATGCTTTGGGGGAAACCTTCGACCAGAATAAACACAACGCTGTAATGACAGAAGAAAGCGACGAGCACGGAGTCGGAAAAGTAAGCAAGGTTTTGCAAAAGGGTTACACATTGAACGATAAGGTAATCAGGCCTTCAATGGTTTCAGTAGTAAAATAGTTAAATATTTCAATAATATAAATATAAAAATTAACCTTTAAAATAGGAGGAAATGAAAATGGGCAAAGTAATAGGAATCGATTTGGGAACAACTAACAGCTGTGTTGCAGTTCTTGAAGGTGGAGAACCTACAGTCATCACAAACTCGGAGGGTGCAAGAACAACCCCTTCCGTAGTAGCTTTTACAGATAAGGGTGAAAGACTGGTAGGAGAAACAGCTAAGAGACAGGCAATCACAAATCCGGATAGAACTATATCCTCAATTAAGAGACATATGGGTGAAGACTATTCGGTAGAAATTGACGGAAGAAAATATACACCACAGGATATTTCAGCAATGATACTTGCAAAACTCAAGACAGATGCTGAATCTTACCTCGGCGAGAAGATTGAAGGCGTTGTAATTACAGTTCCTGCATACTTCTCAGATGCACAGAAACAAGCTACAAAGGATGCCGGCAAGATCGCAGGTCTCGATGTTAAGAGAATTATCAACGAGCCTACAGCAGCTGCTTTGGCATACGGACTCGACAAAGCTGAAGGAAGCCAGAAAATCCTGGTTTACGACTTGGGTGGCGGTACATTCGACGTTTCCATACTAGAACTTGGAGACGGAGTATTCGAGGTACTCGCAACTAACGGAGACACACAGCTCGGCGGAGACGACTTTGATAACGCTCTCATGAACTTCCTTGCAGATAGCTTCAAGAAAGAGCACGGAATCGACCTTAGAGAAGATAAGATGGCTCTTCAGAGACTTAAGGAAGCAGCAGAGAAGGCAAAGAAAGAGCTTTCAAGCGCACAGAATACTAAGGTAAATCTACCGTTTATCACAGTAAGCCAGGCAGGACCTCTCCACATGGATATGGATGTTACAAGAGCAAGATTCGATCAGCTGACTAAGGACTTGGTTGATAGAACGATTGAGCCTATGAACAAAGCGATGTCTGATGCAGGCGTAACTTCAAAAGATATCTCAAAGGTAATCCTCGTAGGTGGATCCACAAGAATCCCTGCAGTACAGGAAGCAGTTCAGAAAGTTACAGGCAAAGAACCATTCAAGGGAATTAACCCTGACGAATGTGTAGCAGTCGGAGCATCAATTCAGGCAGGAGTTCTGACAGGCGAAGTTAAAGACGTACTTCTGCTCGACGTAACACCGCTGTCACTTTCAATAGAGACACTCGGCGGAGTAGCTACAAGACTTATCGAGAGAAACACTACTATTCCTACTAAGAAGAGTCAGGTTTTCTCGACAGCAGCAGACAATCAAACGACAGTAGACATTCACGTTATGCAGGGCGAGAGACAGATGGCTAATGGCAACATCACGCTCGGCAGATTCCAGCTTACAGGTATAGCGCCTGCACCTCGTGGAATCCCTCAGATCGAAGTAACATTCGACATCGATGCTAACGGTATCGTTAATGTAAGCGCTAAGGACCTTGGAACAGGAAAAGAGCAGAAGATTACTATCACATCTTCAACTAAACTTTCTGAGGACGAGATCAACCAGAAGATCAAGGAAGCTGAACAGTTTGCAGACGAAGACAAGAAGCAGAAGGAAGCTGTTGAGACAAAGAACCAGGCTGAAGGACTGCTCTTCGAGACTGAAAAGCAGCTTAAGGACCTTGAAGACAAGGCAACCGATGAGGAAAAAGCCGCTGTTGAAGCTGCCAGAGAAGAGCTCAAGAAAGCTATCGAGGCAAACGATGTAGAGGCAATGAAGACCAAGATGGAAGCTTTGACAAATGCATTCTATCCGATTTCAACAAGAGTATATCAGGAAGCTCAGGCTGCTCAGGGTGCTCAAGGCGCTGAAGCAGGAAATATGGGCGGAGCTGAACATGAACAACCTGCAAATGACGGATCCGTTGATGCAGACTATGAAGTAGTTGACGAGGAGTAATCTGTACACAAAAATAACAGATAGAGGTAGATAGAAGCATGGCAGATAAAAGGGACTATTACGAGGTCTTGGGATTAAAAAAGGGAGCATCTGACGACGAGATTAAGAAAGCTTATCGAAAGATGGCAATGAAATATCATCCGGATAAAAATCCGGATGATAAGGATGCAGAGGAGAAGTTCAAAGAGGCAAATGAAGCTTACGAAGTTCTTTCTGACTCAGACAAGAAGAGCAAGTATGACCGATTTGGCCATGCAGGCGTAGATCCGAGCTATGGAGCAGGAGGCGGCGGTTTTGGCGGCTTCGGAGGTTTCGATGGCTTCGGCGGATTCGGTGGAAACACGCAAGGTATGAGTTTCGATGATATATTCGATATGTTCGGAAGTTTTGGTGGCGGAAGACGTTCGAGTGCAAATCGTAACGGTCCGCAGAAGGGAAGAGACCTACAAAAGACGATAACCATCGATTTTACAGATGCGCTTTTCGGATGCAGCAAGCAGATTGAAATAACCAAGGATGTTAAATGCAAGACGTGTAACGGAACCGGTGCCAAAGAAGGCACGAGCAAGAAGACTTGCGACGTTTGCGGAGGAAGTGGACAGGTATCCCAGGTCAGCAATACACCTTTCGGAAGATTCCAAAATGTTACAACATGCTCCAAGTGCGGCGGTACAGGACAGATAATTGAATCTCCTTGCCCTGATTGTAAGGGAACGGGAAGGATTAGAAAAACCGTCAAGATCAAGGTGGATATTCCAAAGGGCGTAGACAACGACAGCGTAGTTACTCTGAGAGGACAAGGTGATCCGGGAATCAACGGTGGACCTGACGGAGATCTGTATATAGTTATCAATGTCAGACCTCACAGCACATATAAGCGTAAGGGCGACAATCTATATCTCGAGATGCCTATCACATATGCGCAGGCAGCTTTGGGAGACAAGGTATCCGTACCAGGATTCGGTGAGACGTACAGTTACAGCATTTCTGCGGGAACACAGACAGGCTCATCCTTCAGACTCAAGGGCAAGGGTGCACCTAATGTAAGGACGGGAAGAAAAGGCGACTTATATGTCAAAGTAGTCGTCGAAGTTCCGACCAAGCTCAGCTCGAAGGAGAAGAAAGCTATCAAAGAAATGGCAGAGAAAGTCGGCTCGAATGCATATCCTAATAAGAGCAAATTTGATTCACTGAAATTTTAATCCGATAGACGAAATAAAACAGGCAGTTCATTGCGAACTGCCTGTTTTTAATAGAAGCTAAACTATAAATCCATTTCTATCGAAACAGGGCAATGGTCACTTCCGTAAATATCCGTGTGGATTACAGCATCCTTAAGCTTTTCTTGCAATCTCTCTGATATTACAAAATAGTCGATGCGCCACCCTGCATTGTTGGCACGGGCATTGAACCTATATGACCACCATGAATACGTTACGACTTCGGGATAGAGAAAACGGAAGGTATCCGTGAATCCTGAAGAGAGAAGTTCTGTAAACTTGCCGCGCTCCTCGTCAGAAAATCCCGCATTACCCTTGTTTGATTTAGGGTTTTTGAGGTCGATCTCATTGTGGGCGACATTCAAGTCTCCGCAGTAGATAATCGGTTTGGTCTTATCCAGCTCTACGAGATATTCTCTCATTGCATCTTCGAATTCACATCTGTAATCTATTCGTGCAAGCCCGTCCTTTGCGTTCGGTATATAGCAGCAAACGAGGTAGAAGTCGCTATATTCAAGGGTTATAACCCTGCCTTCGTCGTCGTGTTCTCCGTTGATTCCATAAGAAACGGAAATCGGTTCTCCGAGGGATTTTCTCGCGAAAATAGCTGTTCCTGAATAACCTTTCTTCTCGGCATAGTTATAATATTCATAGTAATCGTCGTGATAGAAGTCAGCCTGTCCTTCTTGCATTTTGATTTCCTGTAAACAGAAGAAATCGGCATCGGAAGATCTGAATACATCTTCAAAACCTTTTTTGAGTACGGCTCTAAAACCGTTAACGTTCCAACTTACAAATTTCATTATTAATCTCCAATACTTAATTAAAATACTTATTTATAACACTTTTTTTAATCATTCTCATTTAAAAATGCTTATTTAATTATGAATGATCTAGCCATATAATTCTTATATTCGTTGATACCGCGAATAACCGCATATCCAGTTCCCTTTGAGGTGTTGTTAACGAATGATATTTCGTAATCGCGGCCTTCTCTAAGCTTCTTGCCTTGATATTGAACAGTTACCTTCGGTTCGGCGCGGTGCATCCTCAAGCGGTAGTTTTCTTTGTTGAAGCTAATGTCGCATTCGGATATCGAAACCCTATCTTTGTGTGAGTTGACAGCCCTGGTTGCATACGCTTTGTCAGGCTTGATATACCAGAAGTTGTGATCTACACTGCCTTCGATTCCACCGGCTTCAGCAGATTCGGAACACTGCCAGAACGAATAGTTTGCTTTGAGCGCTGTCGATTTCCCATATTGAGCTACCCACAAGCTTGCCTCATCTTCGATCATGCTTGCATCCATATAATTAGTGAACATATTATAGTTTGCATAGATTCCTGGCTCGTATCCTGCGTTCTTTACAATCCTGCAGAAGGAGAGGACGATTTCGTGATACATGTATGCTGCATACATGTCACCCGAATTAATAGCTTTCTCGAGCCTGCCGTCTGGATATGTCTCGTAATCTATTACGACAGGAAGATCTATATCGAAATCCTTTATCAGCTCGAGGAGATAGTTTGCTTCCTCGACAGCTTCGTCGGCGTTGATTGCTTGAGAGTAAAAATAAACTCCCGTCATAAGACCTGCTTTTGATGCATCCTTGATGTTCTGCCTGAAATACTTATCTTCAAAAAGCTCGCCTTTTTTTGCTGAGCGGTATCCTGCGCGTACGAAGACAAAATCGACTCCACTGGATTTAACCTTAGTCCAGTTAATATCATCTCCTTGGTGCTCCGAGACGTCTATTCCGTTGATAACAGCGTTATCAGCAAAGCGCTTTGCGTGAGAATAACCCTCGTCAGTCAGCTTTATAGAAGATCCGCTTCTTATATAGGCTGCGAGGTTGAATATCAGGACTATGGCTAAGAGAACACCGAGTGTTTTGAGCTTGTTGTTCTTGATTCGCCTTGCCCAGGTTCTGCGAAGTTGAGCAGGAATACTTCTCTTGCGAGGAGTACGCTGGGAGTGTTTTTGTGGTGTGTTGTTCGACATATATTTCTCCTGAATCGATGAGGTTAGAACTGGTAATTGCGGGTTTATAGCGCAATTCATACAGCCAGAATTTCCTCTAAAGATTGTAATTATTTCCTACAGTATTCTAACATAATGCGAGCTCTTGTTGGAATTTAATACAGATATATTATTTTATTTATGATAAAATAGGGGCACTGAAGGTTTATCACTGATAAATTATTATTATAGTTGTTAAAGGAGATTGAACTATGGTTAATGAAAAGTATTACGGCTATGGTACAGCACCAAGCATCATCAGAGATCTCTTCGCCTATGGTCTTCAGCAGGCAAAGAAACTTGGCAAGGACAAAGTATTCGATTACTCCCTAGGAAATCCAAGTATTCCTGCACCAGCAAAGGTAAATGAGACTATCAAGAAGCTTGTTGATGAAGAAGAATCGACCTTGCTACATGGATATTCGATGGCTCCAGGTTTTGAGAGCACTCGTGAAGCCATTGCTAAGAACTTGAGAGAAAGATTCTCAACTAATGCTCAAGCAAGCGAACTCTTCCTCACATGCGGATGTGCACCAGCACTTGTATCAGTCGCAAAGGCACTAACATGCAAGCCGGAAGACAACTTCGTATGCATCGCACCTTTCTTCCCTGAATATAACGTTTTCTTTACAGCAGGTGGCGGAAAAGTTAAAGCTGTTGAAGCTGACGTTCCTAATTTCCAGATCAACCTCGAAGCTCTCGAAGCTACAATCGACGAAAACTCTGTAGCAGTTGTAATTAACTCACCGAACAATCCTTCCGGAGTCGTTTACACAGAACAAACTCTGGTCAAAATCGGAGAAGTTCTCAAGAAGAAGGCTGCCGAGTACGGCCATCCTATCTACATTATCGCTGATGAGCCATATAGAGAACTCGTTTATGGAGATGTTAAGGTTAAGTTTATCCCTGAAGTCTATGACAATACCATCGTTTGCTATTCATGGTCGAAGAGCTTGTCCCTCCCAGGTGAGCGTATCGGATATGTATATATTCCTGCAAAATGCGAGAACAGAGACGCTATTTACGCTGCAATGGCAGGTGCTGCAAGAGAAATCGGAGCAGTTTGCCCTCCAACACTTATTCAGAGAGTAGTTGAGGAATGTGTAGTTTGCGATCCTGACCTTGCAGCATATGATGAGAACAGAAATGACCTATACAACGGACTCGTTGAAATGGGTTATGAATGTGCAAAGCCAGATGGTGCTTTCTATCTATTCATGAAGGCTCCTAACGGAGATGACATGGCATTCTCAGAAGCTGCAAAGCTCGAAGAGAATATCCTAATCGTACCTGGTACAGGCTTCTCATGCCCTGGATATCTAAGACTCGCATACTGCGTTTCGAACGATATGATTAAGAATTCAATGCCAGGATTCAAGAGACTGATCGAGAAATACGGTAAATAATCACATGCTAATGTTATATGCGAGCTCCGTATCGGGGCTCGCTTTTTCATTTTGTCGAAAAGAATCGGCAGTGTATAGTGACAAAAGATTTAATAAAGAACATAAATTTCCGACCATTTTTGATACCAACTACTAGTGCTTTTGTGCCAGAGATAACAGGAGTAGCAAATTCTAATTAATGGCAACTTTGATATTAGAATAAACACTATGCATATCACTGCAAGAGTACGGCTCTCGCCTCGCTTTCGTTTGTGCAATGGCAAATTTTAATTAATTTAACCCTTATACGTAAATAAACACTATTTATATCACTCTAAGAGTACGGCTCTCGCCTCGCTTTCGCTTAACGCAGTGGCAAATTTAATTATTGGCAACCTGATTAGTAAAAAAACACTATGCATATTACTTCAAGAGTACGGCTCTCGCCTCGCTTTCGTTTAACGCAGCGGATACTAAGCT
>CAYFWG010000019.1:9757-12131 GCA_964346775.1 uncultured Mogibacterium sp. | reverse complement strand
GGACATGAAGACCACATTGGAGGTATACCTTATTTTCTAAAGGAGATAAATGTACCTATTTATGCTGCGCCACTTGCTATGGGTCTTATAAACCACAAGCTCGAGGAACATCGTCTTCATGCTGAAACACATGTAATTAAACCTGGAGACACTTTTAAAGTCGGCAAGTTCAACATCGAAGCAATACAGATCAATCACAGTATCATAGATTCTCTTGCATTTTCGATTAAATTCCCTGGAGGGCATATAGTCCATACAGGAGACTTTAAGGTCGATTATTCACCTTTAGACGGTAAGGTTATCGATCTCAACCGTTTTTCCAGACTTGGAGATGAAGGTGTCGACTTGCTTCTTTGCGACAGTACAAATGCGACAAGGGCAGGATATACGCCTTCAGAAGCTGTTGTAAGAAAATCGATAGATGATATTTTCAGCAATACAGATAAGCGAATCATAATTGCAACATTCTCATCTAATGTTCATAGAATTAAATATTTTATCGAATCATCGATGAAGCACAAAAGACGAATTGCCGTATCTGGTCGATCTATGGAAAATGTGTTGGCACTGGCCAAAGGCCTTGGATACCTAGACAATATACCAGAGTCGATATTCGTCAACGTTGCAAATATCAAGGAAATTCAAGACAAGAATCTAACCATCATTACAACAGGAAGCCAGGGAGAACCTATGTCGGCTTTGACACGAATGGCAAATGACAACCATCGTTCTGTCAAACTTAAGAAAAACGATATGGTCGTATTTTCATCATCACCTATACCGGGAAACGAGAAAGTAATCTCCCATGTTATCAACAAGCTTTATGAAAAGAAGGTAGAAGTTGTCCTTGCATCGATGACAGACGTACATGTTTCCGGACACGCTTCATCGGAAGAGCTTAAGTTGATACATACTCTTGTTCGTCCAAGATTCTTTATGCCAGCTCATGGTGAATACAGACATCTGATAGAGCACTCAAAAATCGCACAGGCTCTCGGACAGTCCCCTGAAAACATATTTATCCTCAGTAACGGTGATGCGTTGAATGTTACTGGCAAAACAGCAAGTATAACTACAGGTTTTACTTCTGGGGAAGGAGTTATGGTTGACGGCTACGGGATAGGAGATGTAGGCAATGTAGTTCTGAAAGACAGAAAATCACTATCTCAATCTGGACTTGTCACTATTGCTGTTGCAATAGATTCTGCGACGGGATCACTCATGTCAAAGCCGGAACTTAGAACTAGGGGTTTTGTATATGTACAAGAGCATCAAGACCTCTTGGATGACGCTATGGCAGTAGTTTACAATACTCTGGGTCATTGCTCCGAGAAGAAAATCAAAGATGAAGCTTCACTCTCAAAGGCTATAAGGGACGATGTAAAAAGCTTTATTTATAAAAAGACAAAAAGAAACCCAATGATATTACCAATAATTCTATACATTTAGGAGGATGAAATGAACGTTTACGATGAAGCACACAACCTAGCTAAAGCAATAAAAGAGTCAAACGAATTCAGTGAGTTTGATAGGATGAGAGCAGAAGTTGAGAAAGATGAAGAGATTTCTGAAATGCTCAAGAATCTGCAGAAAATGCAGATTGAAATCCAAACAGCTCAGTTCCAGGGAGAAGAAATAGACCAGGCTCTAATCGGTCGAATTCAAAGTCTCGGAACAATGCTTGCAACCAAGCCTCTTGCAGCTGAGTTCATGAAGGCGGAAGCAAACTTCTCAATTATGATGAATGATGTCTTCCAGATTATCGGAGAAGCCGTAGGCATGCAATAATAGTTCTATCAAATAGTTATTTAAATTTTAAATATATTTAATATAAAAGCGAGGTATTAATATGATTTATGCAAGTGATTTTAGAAAAGGTGTAACCTTCGAAATGAATGGGGAACCATATGTAGTTCTCGATTTTCAGCACGTCAAACCAGGTAAGGGAGCTGCTTTTGTAAGAACAAAGTACAGAAACATTCTTACAGGTGCAACAAGAGAAGAAGCTTTCAATCCTAACGACAAATTCCCAAAAGCTCACATCGAGACAAGACAGATGCAATATCTTTATAGCGATGGCGAACTTTACTACTTTATGGATCAAACTACATATGACCAGGTTCCTCTTACAGCAGAGCTCGTTGAGGAAGCAATTAAATATCTCAGAGAAAATGATGTCGCTACAGTTAAGTTCTATAATGGCAACGCATTTGATGTTGAGGCACCAAATTTTGTAGTCTTGAAGGTCATCGAGACAGAGCCTGGTATCAAGGGAGATACAGCTACAAACGTAACGAAGGCTGCTACTGTTGAAACAGGTACAGTTGTTCAGGTTCCTATCTTCATCAATGAAGGAGAGCTTATCCAGATTGAC
>CAYFWG010000019.1:0-9698 GCA_964346775.1 uncultured Mogibacterium sp. | reverse complement strand
TCGAAAGTCAGTAACGTAAGAGAGAAATTCAAAAAACCTCTTATCGTTGTAGTTTCGATACTCGTTTTCATCTCAATTGTTATTGCAACTTTAAATTTTCTCGCCAGACCTTACGACAGAACAGACAATACTTTTGTAAACATTGAGGTTAGTGAGGGTGAGAGTTCATTAGATGTTGCTCGTAAGCTCGAGAAGAAGGGGATTATCGACAATGCTTCTGTATTCTCCTTTATCTCCAAGATTATGATGAATTCAAAGTTCAAACCTGGAGTATATTTTCTATCTCCATCGATGGAATCAACAGAGATAGCAGGAATCTTAACCAACGGAATCACGTCTTCAGATGGTTTTACCTTGCCTGAAGGATATACTGTCAAACAAGTTGCAAAAGCTCTAGGTCAATCAGGTTTTATCGATGAGAAAAAGTTCCTCAAAGCAGCTTCAGATTTCGATTTCAGCTATTTCAGATTCATCAACCAAGATAAGGACATTAAAGGAATCGACAAACTCGAGGGATTCTTACTGCCGGACGAATATAAGATGACAACGGATGCTGATGAAGTAATGGTTCTCACAGCTATACTTAATCAATTCGATAATTTTTATAACGAGGATTATGTTGCAAGAGAACAGGAGCTGAGCCTCACAACGCGAGAGGTTATGGTCATAGCTTCTATCATTCAAAAAAACACCTCCGATACCAAGGAAATGGCTACGATTTCTTCCGTTATCCACAACA
This sequence comes from uncultured Mogibacterium sp., assembly GCA_964346775.1. GTDB lineage: Bacteria > Bacillota > Clostridia > Peptostreptococcales > Anaerovoracaceae > Crickella. Next base: position 8,959 of record CAYFWG010000019.1, on the reverse strand, counting down.
GACGAAATGTAGGTTTGGGCGAACCTTTACCTAAGGTTCCTCTGTGTTCTCCGAGCAAGGAAGCTATTCAGGCGGCACTTTATCCAGAAGAGAATGAATATCTATATTATGTCCTTAGCGATAAACTTGACGGTTCACATGTATTCACAGCTTCAGCCACTGAATATCAAAGCTTAAAGAAGCTGTATGAAAAAGCTAAAGGTGAAAGAGATCAAGCAGAGAAGCAAAAGAGGGACTCCGAATAGATGAATATCACTAACGATAAAGTAACAGATTTCATAGATTCCTATTATAGACCTCTCGATGAGACATTATCGGATTTGCGTAAGGAGAATGAGGAGAAGGGCATACCGATCATTTTAAAGGAAACAGAAAGTTTTCTTTATATGCTACTCTCGCTTATACAACCTAAACGAATTCTGGAAATCGGAACGGCACAGGGTTATTCAGCGCTTTTCTTCGCGAGAACTCTTCCCGAATCACGTATTGCTACGATTGAAAGAGGGCAAAGGATGATACCTGTTGCATCATCAAATTTCGAGTCTTATTCCGGTGGAGAAAGAATCGATTTTCACACTGGTGATGCATCAGAGATTCTCGATACTATGATAGCTTCCCATAAAGATAATGATGATGATTTATTCGACTTTGTGTTCATAGATGCAGGCAAGAGCCATTATAGAGAATTTTTCGATAAGGCCGAAAAGCTTTGTAATCCAGGGGCTACAATTGTTTGTGACAACATATTAATGCATGGCTGGATAGTAGACAGATCCTATGAAGGTGGGAAAGGGCATAGAACCAACATCAAATACATGAAACAGTTCATAGATTATATACAAGGAAGGACAGATCTTACCGTTTCACTGCTGAGCAGTGGAGACGGATTGGCGATAATAAAACTTAACAATGAAAAATCAAATTGAACTACTTGCTCCTGCGGGAGATTTGGAAAAACTTAAAACAGCCGTTACATACGGTGCCGATGCCGTTTATTTTGGAGGTGAATTATTCAGCCTAAGATCCGGTGCGGGAAATCTTTCTATTGAAGATATTAAGATTGCAATGGATTATCTTCATGAGAATAAAAAGCGAGGCTATATGACGATAAATATATACCCTCACAACGACGATATTCCCGTTTTGACGGATTATATTCGCAAATTGAAGGGAATCCCTATCGACGCCTTCATCGTCTCGGATCCAGGAGTTATCAGCCTCATAAAAGAAATCCTTCCGAACGCTGAGCTTCACCTTTCTACACAGGCGAATACTACCAATTACATGACCGCAAAATTTTGGTGTGATCAAGGCGTAACAAGAATAGTAACGGCAAGAGAGATGAGTCTCGAAGAAATCAAAGAAATGAAATCTCATCTGCCTGAAAGTACTGAAATAGAATCCTTCGTTCATGGAGCGATGTGCATTTCGTATTCCGGAAGATGTCTTCTAAGCAACTTCATGGTTGGCAGAGACGCGAATCAAGGCGCATGCACACATCCATGTCGCTGGAAATACTCCCTCGTTGAAGAAAAAAGGCCAGGAGAGTATTACCCAATAGAAGAAGATTCAAGAGGAAGCTATATACTAAATTCAAGAGATTTATGTATGATCCATGCAATTCCTGATTTGGTCGATGCAGGAGTAACCTCCTTTAAGATCGAAGGCAGAATGAAGAGTATGTACTATGTTGCAACCGTAGTTGCAGCATATAGAGCTGCAATTGATGACTACCTAAATGAACAAGAAAATTACGAGTTTGACGAGAGTCATTACAAAGAACTCTGCAAGGCCAGTCACAGGGAATTCACTCAGGGTTTTTATTATAATAAGCCCACAGACGAAGACCAAAACTACCTCACAAGCGACTACATAAGAGAGTATTCATTTGTAGGCCTTGTAAAAGGATATGATGAGAAGACAGGTCAAACTATTGTAGAACAAAGAAATAAATTCTCTGTAGGAGATACGATTGAAATTTTCGGTCCTTATACAGAATATTATGAAGAAGTTATCGAAGAAATGTATAATGAAGATGGGGAAGCGATCGAATCAGCTCCTCATCCACAGCAAATATTGAAAATTAAATTAAAAAAACAACCTGGTGTTGATTTTATATTAAGAAAAAAGAAATAGAACAGTTTGTTTACTATAACATTTTATCGTTAAGAGGTGAGATTATGTCAAGCGACAGTTGGCCCAGTTATTTATACGCTATAGCTATTATAATCATTATGGTTATAAATGCACTTACAGTTGCAAGTAAAACATCCCTCGATTATGTCGATCGAAAATTTGTTAAAGATAATATAGAAAATGACCCTCAAAACAAAGTATTCCTTACAGTGAGTGCTTTTCTTGCAAAGCCTTCCAAGTATCATTATGCCGACCATGCAGCAGGCATATTCTACTTGTTGATTAGCTTTGCTTTGTTTAATTTGTGGATTAAAGAGAAGATCGATAATCTCCCTCTAATCCTTTGTGCGAACCTTGGGTTTTATATTGTATATACTGCACTTTCCGATATTTTGCCAAAGAAACTATCTTCGCAGAATGAAGAAAAGAATAGTTTTGGACTGATCAAATTCCAGCGATTTATATATATCATTACTCTTCCTCTCGTATTTATCTGCAAAACAATAGCCGATATTGTTTTAAAGGTCTTAGGAAAGGATACAGATGTCGATGATACGTATTTTTCTGAAGAGAAGGTAATGTCTCTAATCGACAGAGGGCAGGAGGCTGGAGAACTCAAAGAAGAAGGTCGTAAAATGATCTATTCTATATTCGCATTTGACGACCTGCTTGCATACGAAATAATGACTCCTCGAACGGATGTATTTATGTTCGATATACAGGATGACAGAGAGGAATATCTAGAAGAGTTGATGGAACTCAGGCATTCCAGAATTCCTATCTACGATGGAGATGCCGACAATATAGTGGGAATTCTTCACATCAAAGACTATCTCCGAAGCGCTGTAAGCCTTGGCTTTGATGTAGTTGATATAAGGCAGCTATTAAGACCGGCTTACTTTGTCCCTGAAACAAAGAATATCGACTCACTTTTCATGGAACTTCAAAGAGAGAACCAGCATCTCGCAATTCTTATCGATGAGTATGGTGGTTTCAGCGGGATCGTTTCCGTCGAAGATATAATCGAACAAATTGTCGGGGATATCGACGATGAGTTTGACGAAAAAGGCCGCATAATTAAGAAGATAAGCGATGACAAATACATTGTCGACGGCAATGTTTACCTCGACGATCTAGAAGAAGAAACTGGCATCAGCCTGGAATCCGATTCGAGTGAAACAATTGGAGGTTTCCTTATCGACTTAATGGGAGAAATTCCTAGAGAAAATATTAAATACAATCCGATTCGATTTGAAAACTTCGACTTCACGATACTCGAGGTTAGGGATAGACGAATAGCAAAAATTGAAGTAACAATTAACGAGAAAGAGGATGAATGATGTCTGATGAAATGAAAATATCCGAACTCATACAGTCAAAACTCGGTAAATTCAAGGGGTTCAGCCGTCTTGCTTCGTCTCCCAAAATTAAATTTGCCAAAGACGAAAAAACCGTAACAGTCGGAATAGACATAATAGTTTTTTTCGGAGTGAACATACCTCAATTATGTTATGATATCCAATCGAAATTAAAAAGACATATTGAAAGATCGACAGAATACGATGTCAAATCAGTAGATATAAATGTGGAAGGAATAGATAAACCGTTATGAATAGAGAAGATATAAGAGAGAAATCGATGCAAATCATCTTTCAGATGGATATAGAAAATCAGTTTGATTACAACAAGCTAATTCCGATTGAAGAAAACGCTGTAACTCTCGAAAAGAAACAGTCTCTTCTTTTACTGAATGCAATAAGAGACCACATTAAGGATATCGACAAGACTATTTCTCTTAATCTCGATAAATGGACTTTCGATAGAATTGCAAAAACCGATCTTGCTATTCTTAGAACTGCTGTTGCTGAGATGATGTATATCGATGACATTCCTAGCGGAGTATCCATAAATGAGGCTGTTAATCTCGCAAAAAAATATGGAGATGACAAGTCTTATGCGTTTGTTAACTCTGTCCTCAGCAAGGTCGAGCAATCCATAAAGGAATAAGTCCTATGTCACCTTATTTTCTTGGAATTGATACATCGAACTACAAGACTTCAATTGCACTTATCGGAGATAAAGGTGAAATATTGTTTGAACGCTCTGAATTCTTGGATGTTCCCATGGGGCAGAGAGGTTTAAGGCAATCAGATTCTTTTTTTAAGCACTCAAACCTTCTACCATTGTTTATTGATGAGGTTTTTAATAAATTCAACCCTTCTCAAGTATTATCTATAGGTGTTTCATCCAGACCTAGAAATGTCGAAGGCTCTTATATGCCTTGTTTTCTTGCAGGTTTAAATGCTGCTAAAGAAATAGCTAGTTCATTGAGGATTCCTGTATATGAATACTCCCATCAAGAAGGCCATGCTTCAGCAATTCTTGAAGATCCTGAAATAGAATCCCTCAACCTTGATAAATGTCTTCTATTTCATCTAAGTGGCGGAACTACCGAATTTCTGATATGTGAACAAACAGGCAATGGTTATGATATGAAGCTGATTGGAGGAACCAAAGATATCAGCATCGGACAACTTCTCGATAGAATCGGTGTTGCATTAGGTTATCAGTTTCCTGCAGGAGAACGCCTTGATAATATCGCTTTGAATAGCTTTAAAAACCAATCTTCCTCTGCAACAAAGACCAATTCTCTGATAAAGCTCAAAGTCAATTTAACAGAAGGTGAATTTAATCTTTCCGGACCTGAAACCAAGATAATGAGGCTCCTGGAAGATAGCGATTCAGAGAATATAGAAATGATAATAGTCTCTATCTTTGACTATATTTCAGAACTGATATATGAATCTGCAGTATATGCTTCTGAGAAGTACAACATCAAAGATATAGTAATGTCAGGAGGCGTTGCTTCCAGTAAATATATAAGAGATAGAATTGAATCTCTAAACCATGATAACAGTATTAATATATTGTTCGGATCCCGAAAATTCAGCGGAGACAACGCTGTTGGAGTAGCAAGATTGGCAAAACGTTCGTATAGGAGAATGCATGAAACCGGTAACAGTTTCTCAAATAAATGAATATATCGCACAGAGACTAAGGTCAGATCTCAACCTGCAAAAACTACCCGTAGAAGGAGAGATTAACGGATTAAGTAAAAGCGGCCAGCACTACTATTTTACCCTCAGGGATAAAGAAAGCAGCTTAAAATGTGCAATATGGGGTTCTAACGCAACAAAGATCGATATGTCCTTAGTACAAAACGGAAAAAGCGTTGTCGTTATCGGAAATATCAGTCCTTATCCTAAGGGAGGAAGTTACTCTTTCAGCCTTACATTCGTCCAGGCAGTAGGGGAAGGAGATCTTTTACTCGAGCTCGAAAGACTGAAGGCCAAGCTTAGAGAAGAAGGACTTTTCGAGCCAAAATGGAAAAAACCTATTCCCGATTTTCCGTTAAGAGTAGGTGTTGTTACAGCATCAACAGGTGCTGCCGTTGAAGACATCAAGAAGATTATTACAGCAAAGAACAATTTAACCGATATAGTAATCTTTCCAACTCTTGTGCAGGGAATTGGAGCTCCAAATAGCATAAGCTCAAATATTAAATTAGCAAATAATCTTTCAAATAACGGTCTCAAAATAGATACCCTGATTGTCGGAAGGGGTGGTGGCTCTCAGGAAGATCTATCCGCTTTCAACGACGAAAGGGTTGCCCGAGCTATATTTGAATCGGAAATACCTATAATAAGTGCTGTCGGTCATGAATCAGATGTTTCAATCAGCGATTTTGTAGCAGATGCGCGGGCAGAGACTCCTACTGCCGCTGCGGATATGGCCGTCATGGATACATATCAGCTTATGCAAGATATAAAAGAATACAGAGAGCTTTTACTCGACTCCGCAAAGCTCAAGATTTCGGGTGAAAAAGAAAGGCTTGCATTAAATCTCGATCTTCTTTTTTCTAATACAAACAGAAAGATTTCAGATGCAAAGAACGAAATAGAAAAAATTGTTATCAAATTAAACGAAAACAATCCTCTAAATATTTTAGATAAAGGTTACTCAGCTGTTCTTAACGAAAAAAATGAGCTAATCACCGATATCGGCGGGATTAAGATGGACAGTCAGTATATAATTAGAATGAAGGGCGGTGAATTCACCGCAGAAGTTAAAAACATCAGAAAGGATGAGCTGTAATGAAAGAAAAAACTTTTACAGAAGCATTTTCAAATCTTCAAGAATCCGTTGCAAAGATAGGACTCCAGGCTACTACAATAGAAGAGTCTCTACAGCTATTCGACCAAGGTATCAAAGAAGCCGAATTTTGCAAGGATATCCTGGATAAAGCCGATCAGCATATAATTGAATACGAAGAAGGAATGATTAAAGATGCGTAATTTTGGTGAATACAGAGAAATTATCAACGATCATCTACTCGATTATATACCAGCGGTAGATGATATAGCCTCATCCTTATATAAGAGTGTTAAATACAGCCTTATGAACGGTGGTAAGCGTTTGAGACCAATACTCCTTCTTGCAGCATGTGATTTTGCAGGAGGAGACATTCAGGAAGCTTTGCCATATGCTTGCTGTGTAGAATATATACATACTTATTCATTAATTCACGATGATCTTCCGGCAATGGATGACGACGACTTGAGAAGAGGTAAACCGACTAATCACAATGTTTTTGGCGAAGATATCGCAATTCTTGCAGGCGATGCACTTCTGAACACTGCTGCTGAAGTTCTTGCTTCCCAAGTACTGCTTCACTCAGATAGCCATGCGGAAATGATTAATCATGCAAAGGCATCCCATGTTATCCTTTCGCGTTCAGGAATAAATGGCATGATTGCAGGGCAGGTTGCCGATGTTGAAAACGAATACAATCAAGGTACAGCGGAAATCGTTCGCTTTATCGACGAACATAAGTGTGGAGACCTCATTACCGCACCGGTTATAGCCGGCCTTAATTTGGCTGGTTCCGACGAAAAGACCATATCTGATTTTGCATCTTATGCAATGAACATCGGTATCGCTTTTCAGATACTGGATGATATACTTGATTTCGAAGGAGATTCTTTGTCACTTGGCAAGAATGTCGGAAAAGATAAAGATCTCGGAAAATGCAATAATGTTTGTGTGCACGGCATTGATAATGCCAAATCTATGCTTCATGAATTCACTGAAGAAGCCAAAGATAGAATTAAACACTACGGTGAGTCGGCAAACTTCTTCTTAGAACTTGCCGATTCCCTCGAAACCAGAAGGAAGTAAGCCATGAAATATGATCTTGAGAAAGACAATCTGCTTAATATTTGTAAGACAGCAGAAATAACCGACCTAAATGATCTTTGCTCGGACATAAGAGAGTTTTTGATTAAAAGTGTTTCCGAAACAGGAGGACACCTTGCATCTAACCTCGGTATTGTAGAGTTGTCCGTTGCTCTTATGAGGGCATACGACACGCCACGAGATAAGATTATTTATGACGTCGGGCATCAATCCTATGTTCATAAAATATTAACCGGAAGAGCAGGCCGCTTTAATACTCTTAGAAAGTATAAAGGTTTGTCGGGCTTTCCGAAATCACGCGAAAGCGAGCACGATGCTTACGATACTGGACACTCGAGCACATCCATTAGTGCTGCTTGCGGAATGGCTACAGCTCGTGACATAAGCGGAGACGATTATAACGTTGTAGCTGTTATTGGCGATGGCTCTATAACAAATGGAATTGTTTACGAGGCCCTGAACAACATCGGAGCAAGAAAACTCAAGCTTACAGTAATTTTGAACGATAACGGCATGTCCATTTCCCACAATGTCGGCGCTATGTCTAAATATTTAAATAAAATTCGTTCTTCCGACAAATACAACAGTGCAAAAATTTCACTGAAATCCGCACTGGGAAATGTTCCGATTATAGGAAATCCGATCAAGAAAAGCCTTCGAAACTCCAAGGAAAAGATTAAATACTCTGTCCTTAGTGACGAGGGACATCTGATAGAAGCTCTCGGCATTAAATATTTCGGACCTGTAGATGGATATAATATCCAAGAAATGGAAGAAATCTTTCGTGCAGCCTCGAAGTATGACGGACCTACACTTATTCATGTAAATACAGTAAAAGGCAAGGGATATGAGTTTGCCGAAAAATATCCAAGAAAATTCCACGGGATCGGTGCCTTCGACATCGAGACAGGTGAGGAAAAATCCAAAACCACCTCCAAGTCCTTTTCCAAAGCTTTTGGAGAGAAGTTAACAGCTCTTGCAGAAAAAGACGATAAAATAGTAGCAATTACAGCAGCCATGGGTACAGCAACAGGACTTACTTCTTTCTGGGAAAAATTTGAAGAGAGGTATTTCGATGTTGGTATAGCTGAAGAGCACGCTGTGGTATTTGCTGCAGGACTTGCAAAATCGGGATATAAACCTGTAGTTGCAATATATTCCAGCTTTTTACAAAGGTCTTTCGACTTTATACTCGAAGATATCGCCCTGCAGAATCTTCACGTTATTTTTGCTATCGATAGAGCAGGATTAGTCGGTGCCGACGGGGAGACTCATCACGGACAATTCGACATATCCTATCTAAATATGATTCCTGGAATAACAATACTTGCGCCTGCTGATGGAAATCAGCTTGAAGAAATGCTCGATTTTGCCATAGACATGGAAGGACCTGTTGCTATCAGATATCCTAGAGGCTCAAGTGAAGGCAATCACCTGAGAATCAAACCTTTCAAGGGCTTTAACAATGTTATAAGCGAAGGAAAGGATGTTACTATTCTAGCTGTAGGAAGTATGCTCGATGAGGCGATTAAAACGGCAGATATTCTTCGAAAAAAAGGCTATGATG
>CAYFWG010000018.1:0-12442 GCA_964346775.1 uncultured Mogibacterium sp. | reverse complement strand
TGGTCTACGAGATATGACTGGCGGGGGGCCGGATACCCACCGCTGTGATAATCACGATGAATAGGACTGCTCCGCATCATTAAAATTTGATATTATAATAACTATTTTCTATTGGAATTTACTGAAATATGTATTTTTTTGATTCTATCTAACGGTCTTCTGCTTGTCAAATTGTATATGTTTACAAGTTGTATATATTTACAACTCGAACGATTCTGTGTACAATGGCGGTAGGAGCATTTTCTATGCTTTTAATAAAACTTTATAGGTAGTTTTGCTACAAGTTATAAACCCGTTCGCTTATACAACGAGAGGTGGATTAATGAAAGTAGGCGCAGTAATTACAGCAGCAGGAATGTCTTCCAGGATGGGAGATTTCAAGCCAATGCTTAACATCGGCTCTATATCTGTGGCAAAACGAGTCATCGCAACGCTGCAACAGTCAGGAGTCTCAAATATAGTGGTGGTTACCGGCTACAATGCCGACACCTTGGAGAGGCACCTTGCAAATACAGGCGTTGTTTTTCTTCGCAATGAAAATTACGAAAATTCTGAAATGTTCGATTCGGCATGTATAGGCTTGAGTTATCTTCGCAAGAAAGTTAACCGCGTTCTCTTTACTCCAGTGGACATCCCTCTTTTCAAGTCCTCAACGGTTTTGAAACTTATGAAAAATCACGCCGACGTGGTATATCCTATCTGCGCCGGTCAGAAGGGGCATCCCATACTTCTATCCTCCAAGGCAATAAATCTAATCCTCGGATACGAGGGAGAAGGTGGCTTGGACGGAGCTCTTCAAAAGCTCGATATAACCAAAATCCCTGTCAAAATCGATGATGAGGGCATCCTTTACGATGCGGATACACCAGAAGAATTCGACAAATTATTGGAATACCACAACAGCCAATTGATACGTCCAGTCATTAATATTTCACTCGAGAAAGAGACGAGATTTTTCGACCGCGATATCGCCCTCCTACTCGAATTGATAGATGAAACTCATTCAGTCAAGACCGCATGTCAGCGGATGCAGATCTCTTACAGCAAGGGATGGAAAACACTCAACTCCATAGAGGCTCAAGCTGGTTTTGATCTGATATTGCGCAAACAAGGCGGTGCATCTGGCGGAAGTAGTGGGCTTACCCCCGAAGGCAAGATGCTTCTCGAACACTATAGGAAATATGAAAAAGCCCTAACGACAGCATCTATCGACCTCTATAGGAAACACTTGGCGGATATTCTCAAGTGAGGATATTTCACCTTACAAGATTTTAAGAAAATGAAGAATAATCAGAAGAGAAAAATATATCTTGTGCGACATGGTATGCCGGATTTTCCGGGTGGCAAGAGAGTGTGTCTTGGACACACAGATTTGCCGATTTCTCCAGTTGGGAGAATGCAGGCCATGCTTGCGGCAAATAGTTTAAAAAAAATAGATGCCTCGGAGGATTCTGACAAAGCTGGATTATCCAGTAGTGGCCTAAGTCTGTTCTCCAGCAATTTGAAGCGTGCTAAAGAGACTGCGGATTTCTTCGGCGAGGCGGAAGTTGTAGAAGGTCTCGAAGAGATGAATTTCGGCGAATGGGACGGCTTCTCATTTGACGAAATAAAGGTTCGATGGCCGGAACTTTATGAAGCCAGAGGATTGGATAATTCTATTCAGCCGCCGGGCGCGGAAAATAACGACGAGGCATACACCCGCTTTGATTCGGCTCTTAGGAAAATACTCGGAGCCACTACGGGAGATATCCGCATCGTCTCCCATGCTTCGGTGATGCGGGCATTCTTTTCCCATCTATTGAAGAAAGATCTTCCACCAGGAAGAACCCTCCTTCCATACGGTTCGATTTCCGAATTGAGTTATGAAGAAGGGATTTTTAATATCGAATATATGGGGAAAGCGAATACTCCTCCACTCACAGAGGATCTCTGTCTCGATCTTCTATCTGCAGCTGGAACACCTCAGCATGTAATCAGACACAGCGTAGCCGTCGCAGAAGAAGCAGAAAAAATCGTTAATGCTTTGATCGAAAAAGGCATTAACCTCGATAGTAATCTGATAATAAATTCGGCTCTTCTACACGATGTTGCAAGAGTTGAAAAGGATCATGCCAAAGTCGGCGGAAAATGGATCGATGCGCTGGGTTATCACCGCGAAGCCGAGCTAATCAGCTCACACATCGATAGCATTCTCTTCGAAGTGCCCGATGAAACATCTGTACTTATTGCAGCCGATCAGGTCGTATCCGAAGATGAGGTCGTCGGTCTTAACGAGAGATTCAGAAGAGTGGCAAAGAAGTTCGGCGACGAGAAGATAAAGAAAATCGTATATGCGAATTTGCAAATCGCAGAGAAAAATATAAAGACTATAAACAGAATCTGCGGTCGCGAAATAGTGAAGTTATAGGAGGTAGGGTAAAAATGAGAGAAATGTTTAAGCTTATGGCAGAAAAACTGACAGCAGGTGAAGATCTTGTACTTGTAACTGTTATCGCATCATCGGGCTCTACTCCTCGAGGTTCCGGTGCGAGGATGCTTATCAGCAAGGAAGGCAGGCTGGTCGGAACGATAGGAGGCGGATCTGTGGAATACAGGTCTGAGCAGATTGCTGCCGATATACTTAATAAGAAGCGTTCAGGCGAGCACGATTTCACACTTACAAAGGACGATGTCCAGAACCTCGGAATGATATGCGGAGGAGCTGTCGGTGTTTTCTTCCAATATATTCCTTCTGGAGATGAAGAAACTATTGCCCTGGCAAACGAAGCTGAAAGACAGTTCAAATCAGGCAACGATATTTGGCTCATCAGCGATCTATCTCACGAAGGCAGACTCTCCCTTTGGTCTAAGCAAGAGGGATCTTTCGGAGACGAAATTCCAGCTGAAATCATCCAGAACATTTCGAGCCATCCGACAAGATATAAAGAATCAGGCGCGGATATTTATATAGAACAAATAAATTCTTCGGGAAGGGTTTATGTATTCGGTTGCGGTCACGTCGGCCAAGCCCTTGTCCCTGCCCTCGCATCTGTCGGATTCAAGTGTGTCGCTGCAGACGATCGACCTGAATTTGCAGATAAGAAACTTTTCCCGCAAGCAGAAGAAGTGGTGCTCGTGGACTTTGAAAATATTTCGGACAAGGTATCAATCGGAGCTGAAGACTATGTATGCATTATGACCAGAGGTCATTCCCACGACACTGTAGTTCAGGCACAGGTCTTAAGAACTCCAGCTTGCTATATAGGTGTTATAGGTAGCAAACATAAGATTGCAGGAGTTCAAGCCGAGCTCAGCAAGCAAGGCTTCGGTCAGGAAGATTTCGACAGGATAACAACTCCAATTGGACTGGATATCAAGGCCGAAACACCAGCCGAGATTGCGATTTCCATTTGCGCACAGATGATAGAAATAAGAGCGATGAGGAGCAAGATTTGAAACGACTTTTTCTTACAGGGCCAATAGGAGCAGGCAAAAGCAGTCTGATTAGGAAGGCTCTCGGCGACAGCATAAATAAAGCCGGAGGTTTTGTTACCGAACGAATAATCGAAGATGGAGTGCTTGTAGGTTTTGATCTAGTAAACCTCGATACAGATTCTTCCCTATCTCGTCTTAGATTCCTTACCTTCAAGTCGGGTAATGTCTGCATTAACGATGAGGTTTTCTCAGAATTTGTCCCGAGAATTCTGCAAGAAGCTACAAAGAAACCTTTCGTGGTTTTAGACGAAATCGGAGGTTTTGAAATACTTATACCAGAGTTTGTGGAAGCCTTCGACAAGCTCATCGAATCGGATATACCGTGCATCGGAGTGCTCAAAGCTTTGCCTTCAGCCGAGAAGATTTCAAGAGTGGCAAATTTAAAACCAGGATTCATCGAAAGAGCCGAAGACTTTTATTCCCAGCTGAGCACCTGCCCGGATACCGAAATTCTCCAAATCACAACCTACAAAGATAAACACTCCTCAGACATTCTTCTTGAATGGAAAGAGAAATACGCCAACGACGTAGATAGTAGAGAAAATAATTGATATGAATAAAAACCTAATATATGAAGCAATAATAGATTCCGTTTGTGCAGGAGAGAAAATCGCCCTTACCGATATAGGCGATTCGTGGTCTCTTGTGGAAACCGATAGAGATAATGTAGGCATAGCTATGACTACAGCTGGAAAATCCGCACCTAAGATGTTGGACAAGGATTTCATCGGTATGGATGTCTCGGAAGCAGCACGTGCAGTAATGAGCTGGAATTTTGAAGAAGCATCCCTAGGACTTGCTGCAGCCAACGCAGATCTCAACACATTTAGGAGGATGGAAGAGTTCAAATGCAAAGAACCTTTCGAAAACTATTGCACAAACGGTTTGGATTTGACTGGAAAGAAGCTTGGAATAGTCGGACACCTGAAAATGCCTGCTGAGGTTTTGAACAGTGTAGCCGAATACAAAATACTTGAACTTAACCCTCAGCCAGGAGACTATCCTGCTCCCGCTTGCGAATGGATACTTCCAACTTGCGACATCGTCATAATCACAGGAAGCAGCATTATAAATAAGACTCTTCCTCGCTTGGTTGAGCTATCTTCAAACGCTTATACCATACTCGCAGGGCCTACGGTGCCACTTTGTCCGAATCTTCTCGACTTGGGTATCGACCGTCTCGCCGGCCTTGTTATCACCGATCCAGAAGGAATGAAGAAGAGGCAAAGCTCAGGTCTTTCGGGTTTTCCATACGAATTCGGGCAAAGCTTCATGCTTGCGAAATAATTAAAGGAATCAAAATATGGCAGTAAAAGAAAAGTCGAAAATTAATATTCAGACGGGCAAAGCCAAGAAGAGCTTATCTCAGTTTAAATTGGACGGTTCTTCTGCTGTCATCATTTTCGCTGTAATACTTATCGTCTGTACGATTTTGTCCTTCACTCTAGGTAGATATCCCGTCCCTATGAAGGAGCTCCTCGGCATATTCGGAAATAAATTTTTTGGTCTTTTCGATGGAACAGATAAGTTCTGGACAGCCCAGATGGAAGCAGCTGTATGGAACGTAAGGTTGCCAAGAATCCTTCTGTCTGTAATGGTCGGCGCCTGTCTTTCAGCAGCTGGTGCTTCCTACCAAGGCGTCTTTCAGAATCCTATGGCATCTCCAGATATTCTGGGAGCCTCTGCAGGAGCAGGCTTCGGAGCGGCTCTTGCAATCTTCCTCGACTTTGGCCATGTCAATATTACAATTTCCGCTTTTGCTATGAGTTTGATTACGGTTGCCATGGTTTTCAAAATCAGCAGTTATACGAAGACGGGCAAGATTCTCGGCCTGATTCTCGCTGGAATAATGGTCAGCTCCCTCTTTAACGCAGGGACATCTTTTCTCAAACTGGTCGCAGATCCCAACAACAAATTACCGCAAATAACATATTGGCTAATGGGTTCTTTGGCAGGAGCAAAATGGAGTGAAATTCAGTTTGTAATAACGCCGATGCTTCTCGGCTTGATTCCATTACTACTTCTTCGCTGGCAGCTCAACGTAATTACCATGGGCGACGAAGAGGCAAAGACGATGGGAGTAGACGCAAGCAAAATCCGAATCGCCGTGATAATTTCCGCAACCCTCGTTACCGCTTCGGCAGTATCCGTCAGCGGTGTAATCGGATGGGTCGGCCTTGTCATCCCTCACATGGTTAGGAGAATAGTCGGTAGTAGCTACAGGTGGTTAATGCCCGTATCCATGCTGGGCGGAGGAATTTTCTTGCTTATGGTGGACAACATTTCGAGGAATGTGGCAACTGCAGGAATCCCTATAGGAATACTGACCGCCTTTGTCGGCGCGCCTTTCTTCCTCTACCTCATAACAGGAAGGAGTGAAAGATTTTGAGTTTAGAAGTTAAAGATCTTTCGTTCGCGTATGACGAAAGAATGGTTTTGAATAAAATTAATCTTACAGCTCATTCAGGCGAAGTCCTCTCCATTCTCGGACCGAACGGCGTTGGGAAGAGCACTCTTTTCAGGTGCATTCTCGGTCTGCTTCATGATTATACGGGTAGTGTGATTATAAATGGGGTTGATGCTACGGAATTTAACGCCCGCGAACTTGCCAAACAAATCGCATTTGTCCCTCAAAGATCCGAGCCTGTCTACAATTATAGTGTTCACGAAATTGTCCTAATGGGCACGACTAACAGCTTAAGGTTATTTGACTCCCCTGGTAAGGATGCTAATACCAAGGTGGACAAAGCCCTCGAAAGACTGGGGATTTCCGATCTTTCAAATCGCTGCTTTCACCATACATCTGGAGGAGAGCGTCAGCTTGTAATGATAGCCCGCGCCTTGGTTCAGGATGCTCCAATACTCCTCCTCGATGAACCTACGGCAAATCTCGACCGAGGTAATCAGATAATGGTTCTAGAGCAAATACAAGCTCTCGCAAAAGATGGATATACTGTCATTCAGACGACACACGATCCCGAACACAGTTATATGTTTTCCGACAAGATACTCACGATTAAAGACGGCGAAGTACTTTCCTGCGGTCTTCCTCAGGAGATTCTAAATACAGAAACGATGAAAGATCTATACGAAGTCGAGATGGAGATTTCCAGCCTCTATAACGACAAGGCTCGCTTCTGCGTTCCCAAATCCGTTATTTCAAAATAGAGCTGATACTACTACGCAATAAGTCAGCCAGTAGATGTAACTATTAATAGAAAGGTGGCCAACATGAAAACGAAAAAATCAAGCCTGAGGATTATCCCTTTAATCCTTCTTCTCTGCGCTGCACTTCTACTCGCGGCGTGCGGCAAGTCTTCGGACGATTCTTCAGGAGCGACCCGTAAGTTCACGGATTCTACGGGGAGAACTGTAACTATACCTGAAACAGTCACAAAGATTGCCGTTTCCGGACCTCTTACTCAGGTCTATGTTCTTCCACTCTGCCCTGAGATGATGGTAGGATTTGCAAGTGAATTCTCGGAGGATGCTTCTGCTTATATACCGAAAAAGTATTTGGACCTGCCTCAGCTTGGCCAATTATATGGAGGTAAGGGCGAGATGGATCTCGAAGCTTTGATCGCTGCCGATCCTGACGTAGTAATCGACGTCGGTGAAGCCAAAGACACTATTGTTGAAGATATGGATTCACTAACGGAACAGACGGGTATACCTTTTGTTCACATCGATGCTACGGTGGAAACAGCTCCAGAAGCTTATCGAAAACTCGGAGAGCTAACAGGCAAGACCGACAAAGCTGAAGAACTCGCAAAGTGGTGCGAAAAGACATATAAAACGGTTTCCGACATGATGAAAAAAGTCGAGGCTGATCACAACAAAAAGACGATGCTCTACTGTCTCGGAGATGCTGGAGTTAATGTTATCGCCAAGGATTCATTCCACGGAGAAACCATCAATCTTCTCGCAACCAATGTAGCTGTGATAAAAGATGTCGTTCCTTCGGGAGATGGTAACGAAATCGATATAGAGCAGATAATGAACTGGGATCCTGAAGTAATCGTCTTCAGTCCTGACAGCATATACGATACTGTAGGCAAAGATTCTTCATGGTCAGGAGTTACAGCTATCCGCACAGGAAACTATTACAAAGTTCCATCGGGCCCTTACGGCTGGCTTTCATCACCGCCTTCCGTACAAAGATACCTGGGACTTATTTGGCTGGGCGAGCTTCTATATCCAGACTACACAGAGTACGATCTCAAAGCCGAAGTAAAAGACTATTACAAGCTCTTCTACGACTGCGACCTAACAGATGAAATGTACGAAGACCTTGTCAAGGATGCATTACCTAAATAGATTACCCTCCTATGCAGAACTACCCCTTGCGGATTTGTGTCCAGCAAGGGGTAGTTTAGTTTCAAATGAGTTGCCTGCTTTATTTAATTGGATGTCTGATTACCGTTTTCCATTTTTCGGGAGGCACTTTCCTGGCATCAGACATATATATCTCGTGGTGCATGCGGTTTTCATCGAAATCGTTCTCATATCCGTTTTCGGCTATAAATTCATCCATTAGGGCGACGGATTTATCTTCTTCATTGAATGAACCGATGTGCATTATCTGGACGCAAAGGCCTTCTTCGATAGTAAGAAACTCGGCTTTCGAGCAATCCATTTTCTTCTTTTTTGAGGCGGTTTCGACCGCCCATCTGAAATCATCTTCAGTGATAAAGTCGGGTAATCTAATTACGGAAATCCAGCAAAATTCGGACTTATTCGATAGATCTACTCCCGCGACATCATCCTGCCACCAGAAACCTTCAAGAGGCGGGACAACATACTCGAAAAAGCCTTCTATCTTGTAGTCGGTTTTATAACTCATCTTCAAGGTATACGCCACAGAATATAGGATTCCTATAGCCTGCTGATATCCACCGCCCTCTTCATTGGGATCTCCTTTTCCTCTGACCGCAATATAATTTGCTTTCGGGACATCCACAATTTCTGGCTTGCTCTTCGGCATATAGTATTCTTTGTATTCTTTCTTAAAATCAAAAGCCATTATTATCCCCTTATTGCGGAAACTTCTTCCAGAAAATCTAGCGCCTCTTTGACTCCCCCGGACTCCTTAAAGCTCTTCGATATCTTAATCGCGTTCTCCTTGTATGAGGCATTATTCAACACTTCGTTAACCGCTGAAATTATCTCCTCTTTATTTGATGACTTTAGTTCAAAGCCTGCACCAAGCTCTGCTGTTCTGCCCGCAACAGCACTCTGCTCGGGTGTTTGCGGAAAGAGAACTAGTGGAACTTCGAAGTAAAGCCCTTCAGAAGCGGAATTCATTCCGCAATGAGTTATGAATGCATCCGCAATAGACAGGACAGCCATCTGATCGACCGATTCGTATATCTGAATATTGCCTGGCTGGTTGTCGAAGGACTCTTTGTTCGCTCCCATCGAAATGATCACCTGATAATCTGTTCCTTTAAAAGCCTCTACGCAATTTTCGTAGAATTCCTTATTCTTGCTAACCGTCCCCAGGGATATATAGATCGTCTTATTGGCAGTCTTCTCAACTGGGCTCTCGATAGGTCTGATAGACGGCCCGATAAATCTGTATCTTTCCGAGAACGTCTCCGAGTATGGCTGAAACAGTTTCGACGTGTAGACTATTGTATTCGTCTCGTTGTCATTTGTAATGATGTCGAGCGGCCCTTTTACAGGATAGCCCTTATCCTGAAGCCTCTTTATCTGTTTATTCATCTTAGGAATTGCGAAAATCATCTTCATAAGTGAACCGAGACCTTGCTTCATATATTTTGCCGACTGCTTGTTGAAAGCAAATGTTGTCGTCGACGAAACGAAGGGAATATTGTATTTCATCGCCGTCAGTTTGCCCCAGTAAGCGACAGAGTCGGCAACTATAATATCCGGGTGTATCTCTTCCACCTTCTCCTTGACCATCTCGTCTAGAGAAAGAGTCGAGCTTACTAGAAGTTCGATGCCGAATGCCATGTCCTTGCCGACCCGATCCGCATCGCCCTTGTCGTCCATGTCTTCCATGTAGAAGTCTTCGCCATCGCAAGGAATGAAAGTAGCTCCCGCTTTTTCTATCTTCTCCCTAAATGCTTCAAATGAGAAATAATATATTTCATGCCCAGCACTCACAAGCTCACTCACCAAGGCGAGAGTGGGATTGGTGTGACCGTGGGCAGGAATGCAAAACCAGCAAATCTTCATTTCGATGTCTCCTATAGTAATTCACATTAATATTCTTTCTTTATCATAACATGAATTGAGATTCTAATTGCAATCCAGATAAATATAGAACCGAGAAGAATAACGCCAAACCCGATCATTCCGATTGAATAGTCATTAAATAATTTCATTATATTTGTGATGATGCTTGTTTTGTCCTTCAGCAACGTCGATAGAGCGAATATAGCAAAGTAAGTTATTACCATAATGAGCTTGCCTTTTTCCGCACCGTACTTGAGGATGAAAGGCAGTTGAACTGCTGCTATCAAGACACATACCATGAGGGTCAATACCGACATTAAAACGGAGAAACCCATTGTGACTCCACCCTTAAGAGATAGCATTATAAATACAGCAATGGCTCCGACTACACCGAAAGCTACAGAGAAAAAGAGTTTGCTCAAAACATAGCTGCTCCTCTTGACAGGCATCGAAAATGCGAACTGCTCGAATCCAGATGCCGTGTCGTATCCAAAGGAAATCGCCGACAGGATCAAAGGAATCATCGCACAGATAAGAGGTACCATGAATATCATGTCCTCGTATATCCCGTAACCGCCAAGACAAATACAGATGATAAGAGTCAGCACTAAAGTTTTCTTCAAAGTCGATATGTCCTTAATAATTAACGCAAACACCTCTATTTATCTCCTTTCACAAAATATATCATTATGTCCTCAATCGACGGCTTTTCGAGTTTGATGGTTTTCGGAACAAGATTTCTCTTGACCAGGAGTTCTTGACCGAATGAATGTACCCTTCTACCTACGATGGCTTTCTCGTCAAGATTTTCGGCATCTTCGGAGGACAATGTGCAAATCCCGTAGTTTTCTTTCAGCTCGTCCTTTGCCTCCATAAACATTATCTTTCCATTATTAATAAAGGCAATATAGTCGGCTACCTTCTCCAAATCCGACAGTATGTGTGAGGATATTAATACTGTATGATTTTCGTCCTGCATATAATCGAGCAGCAAGTCTAGGATTTCTTCCCTTACAATAGGATCGAGCCCACTTGTAGCTTCGTCTAATATAAGCAAATCCGCGTTGTGTGACAGGGCTATCGCAATCGACAATTTCATCCTCATGCCACGAGAATAATTCTTGATGATCTGTTTATCGGACAATTTAAATGAAGTTCTCAGCTGATTGAAAGATTTATTGTCCCAGTTCGAATAAACTCTCGAACAAAACTTTTCCACTCCTAAGAGAGTCATTTCGTTAGGAAATAGCAAATCGTCGTAAACGACACCGATACGATCCTTGAGCTTGACATCGTCTATCTTCGACGCTCCCAGTACGGTGATTTCGCCTTCATCCTTCTTAAGCAATCCGAGCAAGAGCTTAATCGTCGTGCTTTTGCCAGCTCCGTTTTGCCCTATATAACCGACTATGGCTCCTTTAGGAATATTTAAGTCTATCGGTCCCAATTTGAATTCGTTAAATTCCTTCACCAGATTATTTATTTCAATAGCGTAATTACTCATATTTACCTTCCATATATAACTTAATCATCTGCAATAATTCCGCGTCAGAGACTCCGGCAATCTCGGAAAGTTCAAGCATATCCGATATCTTTTCCTCTATCTGTTTAAGATACTCCTCGCGAATGAGTTCCTTGTTTTGCACGGAAACATAATTACCTTTGCCTTGTATCGAATTGATAAAGCCGTCAATCTCGAGTTCATCGAAGGCCCTCTTCGCCGTCACCATGCTCACTCGCAGTTCTTTGGCGAGGAATCTTATCGACGGAAGCTGCTCTCCGACCTTCAGATCTCCGGAAATAATTTGAGATTTAATTTGATTCTTAATCTGCAAATAAATCGGATCGTCGCTGGAATTGCTTATCTGTATGTTCATATTTCTCCTTATACGGTCTCGCTCTTGACGTACTGTTCTAACTGTTCTTATCTTACCATAACAGTTATGTGAATACAACGAATTATTAATATTTATAAACTTGACTTGCTCATTTTTTGAATATATACTCCATTTGTAATCATTACAAACTAGAACTAAGTACTAGGAGGAGAGATGAATCAGGCAAAGCTCAAACTTATGCTCGAGGAAGCCGGAATACCTGTATCAATACAGCGCCTTCTTATTTTGGAGATGCTGATGGACAAGCCCGGCCATTTTCGTGCAGAGGAAATTTATGAAGCTCTAAAGCCCAGTGTTGCAACTCTATCCAAATCAACCGTTTACAACACGCTCCATCTTTTTAGCGAGAAGGGCATTCTACACGCTCTGAATCTGGAAGAAGGAGTAACGCATTATGACCCTATCTTAGAAGAGCATGCACACTTTGTATGTGATAAGTGCATGCAAATTACAAATGTCGAGCTTCCCGAAGAGAAAAAACCCATTTCCATTCCGGGTGCTCGCGTTGAAAGTCGAGAAGTTATATATCGAGGGATATGCAAGGATTGCATGAAGAAAAATGAGGAAAAAAATGGATAAAGAACAGAAAAACAAAATGACCACCGTTGCTGGCGCTCCAGTCGCTAACAACCAAGACGTCATAACTGCCGGCCCACGCGGACCGATGATGCTTCAGGATGTATGGTTCTTGGAAAAGCTCGCACATTTTGACCGTGAAGTTATTCCTGAACGCCGTATGCACGCTAAGGGAAGCGGAGCCTTCGGTACATTTACCGTAACTCACGACATTTCGAAGTACACTAAGGCTTCTATCTTCAACACAGTAGGAAAAGAAACACCGATGTTCGTTCGTTTCTCTACAGTTGCAG
>CAYFWG010000017.1:4165-12615 GCA_964346775.1 uncultured Mogibacterium sp. | reverse complement strand
GAGGTGTTTCTTCTCCTCTTGCCAATCTCTTAATATTAGGTATATGCATTATAAGAACAAAGACCATTACTCCAACAGCAAAGAGAGCTCCAATAGGTTCGTAGAAATACATCAGCAAAGGATAACTGATTGCTGCAATAATAGAAGCGAGAGAGACTCTGCGTGAAATGGCAAGTACGATCATAGCAATGATAAACATTGCAACTGCACTTAGCCAGTTAAATGCAAGAGCTGCTCCGAAGGATGCTGCCACACCTTTACCACCCTTAAATCCATGAATAACTGGAAAACAGTGGCCAAGGACTACGCATGCGAAGGCGACCATAGCACCTCTAAATCCCCCAACTTCCATTCCGATTCTAACAGCGATGAATGCTTTGAGGATGTCAGCTCCTAATGTGATAATACCCGACTTAATCCCGATGGTTCTTATCATATTTGTAGTTCCGGGATTACCGCTTCCTTCTTGTCTAATATCTACTCCATAAAGTTTAGATATTATTATAGATGGATTGAAATTGCCTATTGCGTAAGCAATAACACCTATAATTATCATTTTCACAATAAGATTCGCAGTCATTATTTATCACCTCTTCTTTCGTTCCAAACAAACTTTAATGACGTGCCTTCAAAATTAAAAGCTTCTCGTATCCTGTTTTCAATGTATCTCGAGTATGAAAAATGAATAAGCTCACGATCGTTTATGCTAAAAGAAAACAGTGGTGGCTTAGTGCTAACTTGGGTTCCATAATATATTTTGAGTCTTTTTCCTTTATCTGAAGGAGGCTGTCTCATCATTACTGCGTCTTCGATAATGTTATTAAGCTTTCCTGTAGGAATTCTAGTACTTCTAACTTCAGCAATTCGGCCTGCTGTTTTGATAATTTCAAAAAGTCTTTGTTTATTGAGAACTGAAACAAAAAGAACGGGTGCATAGGAAGCAAAGAGAAGTTCAGCTTTGAGTTTTCTTTCGTAGTCTCTCATGGTATTGGTTTCTTTTGTAATCAAATCCCATTTGTTTACAACTACCATCAGACCTTTGCCTGCCTCGTGTGCATAGCCAGCGATTTTCTTGTCCTGATCTGTAAGTCCTTCTACTGCATCTATCATAAGTATACACACATCACATCTTTCGATAGCAGCAATCGCTCTAATAACACTGTATTTTTCTATATTATCGCTTACTTTGCTCCTTTTGCGCAAGCCTGCAGTATCGATGAGTGTATATTCTTTGTTTTCGTATGTAAAAGGTGTATCAATAGTATCCCTTGTAGTACCAGATATCGGCGATACAATGACCCTCTTTTCTCCTGTAAGTGCATTTACAAGAGAAGATTTGCCTACGTTAGGTTTACCAATTATGGCAATCATAGTTCTTTCATCATCAAGGTCAAATTCATCTTCGGGAAAACCAGCGACGATTTTATCGAGTAGATCACCTATGTTGGTCATATTAGCGGCACTTATCGGTACGGGCTCACCGAAGCCGAGTTCGTAGAAATCATAAATCAATTCATATGACTTTGATGGTGAATCGACTTTGTTTACAACTAAAATGACTTCTTTACCAGTTCTTAGAAGAAGATCTGCAACTTCCCTATCTGCTGTAGTCATTCCTTCTTTGCCGTCTGTCATAAACAAGATAACATCAGCCATATCCATTGCGATTACAGCCTGATCTCTCATTTGTGATAGTATTGTATCGTCTGTATTGACTTCTATTCCACCTGTGTCGATTACGGCAAATTCTTTGCCGTTCCATTCGGCCTCAGCATAAATACGGTCTCTTGTTACGCCTGGAACATCTTCTACGATTGCTCTTCTTTCGCCTATTATTCTGTTGAAAAATGTCGACTTTCCTACATTAGGTCTGCCAACAATAGCAAGTATAGGTTTACTCATTAAAAATTCCCTCCGCAAATTCATGGGCATCGAATGGAATTAGGTCATTAAGGCCTTCACCCAAACCTATGAATTTGATTGGCATGTCGTATTCATCAGTTATGGTAATTGATATTCCACCTCTTGCGGTGCCATCCATTTTTGTTAATACTATGCCAGTGATATCGGTAATATTAGAGAACTCTTCTGCCTGGCTGATGGCATTTTTTCCTGTTGTTGCATCAACTACCAGAAGGTTTTCTCGTGTTGCATCAGGGTATTCCTTAGAAATAACCCTGCTCATTTTCTCAAGTTCGCTCATTAAATTTGCTTTATTTTGCAGTCTTCCCGCTGTATCGCAAATCAAAACATCTACATTGTTGGATTTTGCTGATTGTATGGCATCGTAAATCACCGCAGTAGGGTCTGTGCCCTCTGTATGCTTGATTACTCTTACGCCGACTCTATCTCCCCATGTTTGAAGCTGTTCGGCTGCAGCAGCTCTAAATGTATCGGCAGCAGCAAGCATTACAGTCTTACCTTTATTCTTATAAAGGTTGGCGAGCTTTGCTATTGTTGTTGTTTTACCACCACCGTTGATTCCAATCATCAATATTATCAGAGGGTAATTTTCCGACATTTTGTTTCTGTCACCTTTATCGATAATATTTTCGATAATTGATGTAAATTCTTTTAAAATGCCCTCTTTATTAATGATGTATTTCTCATTAATAACCTTATCCAGTTCCGAGATAATTTTGTCCGAAGTCTCAATGCCTATATCTGACATAAGAAGAGATTCCTCAAGCTCTTCCATAAACTCAGGCCCAAGCTCAGGATTGTCATATATAGCGTTCGTGATACTATCTACAAATTTTTTAAAAGCCGACTTCTTTTCAAAAAGCCCCATGTTTCCTCCAATAATTCTATGCTAATCCCTCGGGATCGAAATCGTCACCCAGTTTTAAGGACAGCATCTTTGAAATTCCCTGTTCAGGCATTGTTACACCGTAAAGTATATCCGCACGTTCCATAGTAGCCTTCTGATGAGTGATAAGAGCAAATTGAATATCATCAAATTTTCTCAAATAATCGGAGAATCTCTCGATGTTTACCTCGTCGAGGGCTGCTTCTACTTCGTCTAAAATAACAAACGGTGTCGGTTTTGTTCTTAATACAGCAAACATTAATGCAATAGCTGTAAGTGTTTTTTCTCCACCAGACAGAAGGTTGATGTTCTTAAGTTTCTTTCCTGGCGGTTGTGCGGTTATCTCTATTCCGGACTCAAGAGGCTCTGTTTCATCTTCAAGTCGTAACTCAGCATATCCACCACCGAAAAGCTCCTTGAAAGCTTCTTCAAAGTTAACAACGACTTGATCGAAATTGTCTTTAAATCTTGTCCTGATCGTCTTATCCATGTTTTTGATAATATCTTTGAGCTCATCCATGGACTTGGACAAATCAGCTTCTTGAGTTGTCATAAACTCGTATCTTTTGCTTACAGCCTCGTATTCTTTAATAGAATTCGTATTAACATCTCCAAGCTCTGCAATTCTAAGCTTAACTTCTCTCATTTCCTTGTTTCCAGAAGTTATAGCAAATTCTGGATTCTTCATATCGAGAGCTTCTGCATATGAAACGTCAAACTCATCCCAAAGCTTTTCCTTTTGAGCTTCAATCAAGGTTTCGTTGCGAGTAGTTTTAACTTCGAGTTTATATTTCTGATCTCTGATTCTCTCAGCTTCTTCTGAAGTTTCCTTTTGTTTTTTTATAGCTTCTTCGTTTTCCTTGCGGTTTTCTTCAATCATTGAAAGAAGTTCGGAAATCCTAGTTTCTATAGCGGTTTTCTCCTCTATAAGTTTAGATTCCTTATCTCCAGACTTTTCTCCACTTGTAGTCAGTTGACCTCGTATATCCTGAAGCTCTTCAATAGCGGATTTGTTTTCTTCAATCTCCGATTCCAGTTCAGTAACTGCATCTCTAACTCTTTCGATAAGTTCGTTTTGGGAGAGAATTCTAGTCTCGTGCTCGCTAAGCTTAATCTTAAGAGCTACTATAACCTCATTGTCTTCCTGAAGAAGAGACTTAAGTTCGTAGGAGTCTTCAAGGAGCTGCTCTACTTTCTCTTCGTGCTTATGATAGTCAGACTCAGCTTTTACTATTTGAGATTTATAGTCCTCAATCAATTGATCGGCACGCTTATAATCTTCACGAAGTATGTTTAATTCCTTCTCGGATTTTTCCCTCGCTTCTTCTTCGGTTTGAATGATTTTACTAGCATATTCAATGTCAGATTTTAGAACGTTGACATTAATTTCAAGCTCATGCAAATTGTTTTCAAAGGAAGACTTACTTGCTTCAAATTCTGCAATTTGGTTTTCATAGGTAGTTTTATTAGTATTTAAAGTCGATATTTCTTTATTAAATTCTTCTATCTTTTTAGATAAAGTGGAAATTTCTTTTTTTCTATCGAGTAGGTTTGCCGACTTATTGCTGTATCTTCCGCCTGTAATTGCACCTGAAGAATTGATTACCTCACCTTCAAGTGTAACTATTTTAAAGCCTCTGATTTTCTTCTTCGAAATTCTTACAGCATTATCCATATTATCCACGATAATGACTCGACAAAGCAGATAATTAATTATTTCTTGGTATTCAGTATCACAAGTAACCATGTCCGAAGCTATTCCGAGATAACCATCAGATTCGTTGACATTTCTATCTACAGGTATAATTTCGGATTTAACCGATTCAATAGGAAGGAATGTGATTCTTCCCGTAGAAGTTTCTTTTAACCATTTAATTGCCACTTTTGCAGATGTGTCATCTTTCGAAACTATATTTTGTAAAGAGCCTCCCAAAGCGGTCTCGATTGCAGTCTCATATCCTGCCGGAACGTTGATCAAATCAGAGACGGTTCCTATGATACCGTTCATCGATTTTCTCATTAGAAGTCTTACAGCGTTGTTATATCCTTCGTAATTATTCTCCATCTCCTGAATAGTATTCATACGAGAAGATGAAGTATTTACTTTGTTGGACAGCTCTTCGATAAGTAATTTATTTTCAGATAAGGCATTCTTTGTAGACAGGATTTCATCGTCTATAAATTTAATCTTATCTTTTATCTTACCAAGTTCATTTTCCTTGTTGGATAAATTGTTTCTTAAATCATCTAGTTCCTGTTTTTTGCTGTTATCAACCTGACCTTCCAAATTACTGGTTATAGTCTCTTCTCTGTCGGATAAAGTTCTCTTATAATTGTCGAGAGTTGAAATTTCAGCATTTCTGGATATATTCTTATTGTTGATATCGATCATCAAGCTCTTTGACTGTTCGATTTCCATATTTATCGAAACAGATCTTTGATTATGATCGTTGAACTTAATTACAGCATCGGCATGTGAAAGTTTGACACTTTCCGTTTCCTTAGAAAGCTGTTTCTCCTTCTCCGCCAGTTCGTTATATGTACTTATTTCCTTTTCGAGTTTGATTTCCGCATCTTCTATTTCATCGGAAATCCTTGAAATCTCTTTGTTAATATTACTTAGCTTCTCCGCATTAAGCTTTCCACCGCTTGTAATAGTATTCAGATCGTTAATCTTAGAAATCAGTAATTGATTGGCATCGTCATACTCATCACTATATTCATTAGCAATCTCTCTTTGCTTTGCAAGAATGTCTTCCAGTGTTTTATTTCTTACTTCAGCATCTATAAGCTTCTCTTGTAATTCCACCAACTCTTCTGTTCCATCGATAAGACCCGAATTTAGATTTTCTAAATTATGAAGAATTATATTTATACCGAGAGTTATATATTTCTCTCTAAGAGCGATATATTCAGTTGCTTTTTCAGAGTCTTCCTTCAGACCACCTATTCTAGACTCTATTTCAGCAATAATATCTCTTACTCTTTCGATATTATCTGTGGCCGATTTAAGCTTGGTTTCGGCTTCTGTCTTTCTGGTTTTATACAAAACGACGCCTGCCGCTTCTTCGAAAATGCGACGACGGTTTTCTGGCCTTGTACTGACAATATCAGCAATTTTGCCCTGTCCGATTATAGAATATCCCTCAACACCAATACCGGTATCCATGAATAGTTCTTTGATATCTCTCAACCTACATTGGGTTCCGTTTATTAGATATTCGCTTTCCCCCGATCTATACATTCTTCGGGTTATAGAAACTTCACTGTATTCGAGGGGAAGGATTCCCGATGTATTGTCGATAACAAGAGAGACCTCTGCCATTCCGCGAGGTTTTCTTGTAGCTGTTCCGGCAAAAATAACGTCCTGCATTTTGTTTCCTCGGAGCTGTCTTGAGCTTTGCTCACCGAGAACCCATCTTAATGCGTCGCTGATATTACTCTTACCGCTTCCGTTAGGGCCAATAATACAAGTTACTCCATCATTCAGTTCAATTGATACGGGATCGGCAAAAGACTTAAATCCCTGCAATTCTATTCGCTTGAAATACAACTAGATTTCCCCCTTCAAAAGAACATCTTGAGCAGCAGCCTGCTCTGCTTTTGCTTTACTCTTTCCTTTGCCACTTCCCAAAACCTTGTTCTTGACGACTACATCTACAGTGAACATCTTGTCGTGATCAGGCCCAGTTTCAGATCTAAGCTTGTAATTGATCTTGACGGTTTGATATTTCTCTTGGATTTTTTCTTGAAGATTGGTTTTAAAGTCCTTGTTGAGTTTGCCTTTTACAGCTAATCTTATCTTCTTATCTAAAAGATTGAGTATGACTCTGCTTCCTTCTTCAAATCCTCCGTCCAGAATAATAGATCCTATCAATGCTTCAAGTGCATCTGCAAGAATAGAGTCCTTGTTCCGTCCACCACTTAAATCTTCACCTTTACCAAGAGATAAATAATGTCCGAGATCTATTTCTCGTGCAACATCAGCTAGAGATTCTTCGCAGACAACACTTGCTCTGGCTCTCGAGAGAACACCCTCTTGAGAGGTGTTCATTATATTAAAAAGCTTTGAACCAACAACAGCATCGATATATGCGTCCCCAATAAACTCGAGTCTTTCATTATTGAATTCATAGCTCATGCCGTGAGTCAAAGCTCTTTGAAGAAGATCTTTATCGTTAAAATTGTATTCGATAACTTTTAATAGTTCTTTGTTTTTCATATTTATATAACCACGTTAAAACCACTTTTTATTTTTGTTTACTGCTTCGGTAATCGTTTCAGTGACCTTGTTCTCTACATAAGGTACAGCTTTCAAAATTGCATAGTAGAACTCTTCTGCTTTAGAATTGCCATGTAGTTTCAAAACAGGAGCTTTAAGTCCCAGGATTGGAGCACCGCCAACTTCCGAATAATCAAATTCATTCTTGATGTCTTTTAATTTGTTGTAAGCGAGTAAAGCTCCAGCTTTTGCTGCCAATCCGTCTGACATCTTTTCTTTCAGCCTGCCCATGATAGCTAAAGCCATTCCTTCGGAACTCTTTAAGAAAATATTCCCTGAAAAACCGTCAGTTACAACAACATCCAATTCGCATGAAATTACATCTCTAGCCTCTATATTACCTGCAAAGTTGACAGAACTTCCCTTCAGTTTGTCATATGCCTGTTTATGAAGGTCGTCACCTTTTTCAGACTCAACGCCTATATTAAGAAGACCTACAGCAGGCTCGTCTATACCTTTTAATCCTCTCACAAACATGCTACCCATAATTCCGTTTTGCAGAATATATTCAGGTTTAGCATCTACGTTTGCACCGCAATCGAGGAGAAGAGTTGTCCCATCTTTTCCGATTTTAGGAACCCAAGCCGCAATTGCTGGTCTTTTAATTCCTTTAATCCTACCCAATACGAGAAGTCCTCCACTTAGAAGAGCTCCTGTGCTTCCTGCGGAAATGAAGGCATCAGCTTCACCGTCTTTGAGCATTCGCATCGACTTTACAATCGTCGAGTCTTTTTTTCTTTTTACCGCCATTGCAGGTGATTCGTGATTCGATATTACTTCAGTAGCATTGATTATTTCGATGTTGTCACCTTTGAACCCATTGCGTTTAAGGAGCTTGATTAGTTCCTTCTCGGGCCCTATTATTGCGACCGTCTCATCGATTTCTTTAGCTGCCTTTATCGCGCCTTTAACGACTTCCTCGGGAGAATAATCTCCTCCCATGGCATCTACTAAAATTCTCATTGTTTCCTCCTCATCCACTAGTAAGTCCGTCTAAGTTGGCCACATGCAGCATCGATATCCGCACCCAGTGTTCTTCTGACCGTAACAGGAATTCCCCTGTTATCAAGTATTTTTTTAAACCTAATCACAGAATTGTCCTCTGAAGCTACAAAGTCTCTTTCTTTAACCTTGTTCAAAGGAATCAAGTTGACATGAGCCAACCATCCTCTCAGGTGCTTTGCAAGTTCTTCAGCATCTTCAACTGAATCGTTAACTCCAGATATTAAGGAATACTCGAAAGTTATTCTTCTTCCAGTCTTTTCTGTATACGATTTACATGCATTCATTAATTCCTCGTACTTGTATGAAGATGCGATCGGCATAAGCTTAGTTCTAATTTCGTCATTAGGTGCATGC
>CAYFWG010000017.1:3522-4155 GCA_964346775.1 uncultured Mogibacterium sp. | reverse complement strand
TTACTTGTGGAAAATCATTTGCAAAGCGATCGATATAAGGTATTAGCCCGCATGTTGAAACAGTAATATTTCTGTAGCTAATTCCATAGCCACTTGGATCATGAATCAGCTGTAGGAATCTCGATATTTCAGAATAATTATCGAAAGGTTCTCCCATACCCATTATCACTATATGTCTTATATCTTCACCTGTAAGTCTTACCATACGGAGAACTTCTCCAAGCATCTCACCAGCTGTGAGGTTTCTCTCAAGCCCGTTGATAGTAGAAGCACAAAACTTGCACCCCATTCTACAACCAGCTTGAGATGATATGCATAGAGAATTTCCGTATTTGTATTTCATGAATACTGCTTCGACCCTCGCTCCATCTTGAAATTCATAAAGACATTTAATGGTTCCGTCTGTAGATTTCTTCTCAATTACCACCTCTGGAAGGCCGATGTAATACTTTTCCTCAAGCTGCTTAAGAAGCCTCGAGGGAATATTTTTCATTTCATCAAAGGACTCTACGCCTTTTGACAGCCAAGAAAATATTTGCTTAGCTCGAAATGGTTTTTCTCCTATACTAGTGACTAATTCGACTAATTCTTCCGGAGTATTCGAAAGTATATTAAACTTTTCGGTTGCTATAT
>CAYFWG010000017.1:0-3512 GCA_964346775.1 uncultured Mogibacterium sp. | reverse complement strand
TGCTATATTTGTTATAAAAAGATCTATACCTTCTCTATTTGGATACCTGTTTTGTGTCCGTTTATATCAAATTCAGGCAATCCTTTACCTTCAACCAATTCTGTTGCAATGGTTTCGCTCTTTATGAAGCTTTGTGATTCGTTGATAGCTTTTGAAATTTCTTCATCTGCATCCATCGACACAACTATTTTATCCATCATATCGAGATCGGCTTGTTTACGTAGTTGCTGGATTTTAGATATAAACTCTCTAACATAACCTTGGTCTATTAAATCCTGAGTAAGAGTTGTATCAAGTATCGTAAATACGTTGTTATCCATGCCTACAGCAAAGCCTTCTTTGGCGGAAATTCTGATTTCCAGGAAATCTTCGGTTACCTCGTAAGTCTTACCGTCTATCTCAAGATTGAATGTTCCACCCGATGAAACCTTGGATATTGTCTCCTTTGCGTCGAGCTCTGCAAGTTTAGATGAGAATTCCTTTATACCTTTTCCAAACACAGGACCGGCATTTCTGAAGTTAGGTTTAATTGAGAAGTTCATAAATCTATCGAGATCATCTTCAAAGATGACGTTTTTGACGTTTAACTCTTCTTCAATCAGGCCTGTCAAATCTCCAATCAGTGATTTGTAAGCACCGTCAACTATAACGCTGTTAAGAGGCTGTCTGACTTTGAGTTTTTCGTGTTCTCTTGTGCTTCTGCCCAAGTTAACAAGTGTGCGAACCAAGTCCATTCTTTCTTCAGCTTTTTCATCGACAAGACATCCTACGCATTCAGGATAAAGCGCAGTGTGAACCGTTTGTTCTCCTGTCAGCTTTGTATAAATTTCGTCGGATATAAATGGAGCTATAGGTGCCATCATCTTAGAAAGTCCAATAAGGATTTCATAAGTTGTAGCATATGCAGCCCTCTTGTCGGTCTCCATGCCCTCAGCAAAGCATCTTCTTCTTGCCCTTCTTATATACCAATTAGAAAGATCATCTACGATGAAATCGATTATTGCTCTTACTGTCCTCATATGATCGTAAACGTCCATCGATTCTATTGTGGATCTTATTAATTTGTTGTATTTAGATATTATCCATCTATCTAGCTCAGGTCTGTCCTGATCAGGTACATCGAGAAGATCAGGTGTTACATTATCGATGTTCGCATATAGACAGAAGAAATTATAAGTGTTTTTGAGTGTGTTAAACACCTTGCTTATTACTTCTTTTACTCCTTCTTCATCGAACTTTGTAGGTGACCATGCTGGTGATGTGTATACAAGATACCATCTGAGTGCATCTGCCCCATATTTGTCGAGCATTTCAAAAGGATTGACCGTATTTCCGACGTGCTTGGACATCTTCTTTCCTTCTTTGTCGAGAATAAGGTCGTTGACCAAAACATTCTTATAAGGTGCTCTTTTCTTTATGAATGTAGATATTGCCATTAAAGAATAGAACCATCCTCTTGTTTGGTCTATGCCCTCACAGATGAAATCAGCCGGTAACAGCTCCTCGTCAAAATCGTCAGAGTGTTCAAACGGGTAATGCCATTGTGCGTAAGGCATTGAACCTGAATCGAACCAGCAGTCCATTACCTCAGGAATTCTATGCATTTCCTTACCGCAATCTGGACAAGTTAAAGTTATATCGTCCACATAAGGCCTATGTAAATCTAATTCACCTTCGATTTTCTGGTTAGCATTCTCTTTGAGCTCTTCTACGGATCCTATGCACTTCAATTTACCGCAATCACATTTCCATATTGGAATTGGAGTTCCCCAGTATCTGGATCTGCTTATAGCCCAATCCTTAACATCAGCAAGCCAATTTCCAAAACGCTTCTCTCCTACATAAGGTGGGAACCAATTTACAGTATTATTGTTTGCAACCAGATCATCTTTGAGCTTTGTCATTTCGATATACCACGACTTGTGTGCGTAGTATACCAAAGGTGTTGAACATCTCCAGCAGTGAGGATAATTGTGGTCGAGTTTTTTCTTTGAATAAATTTTGTCTTCTGATGCAAGGTACTTGATTATATCTACATCCAAGCCTTCTTCCATTATGAAGCGACCCTTCCAAGGTGTTTCTGTGAAAAGTCCTCTTTCGTCTACAGGCTGAAGCACGGCAAGTCCGTATTTTCTTCCGCAATTATAGTCGTCTTCTCCGAAAGCCGGTGCTGTATGAACGATTCCAGTACCATCTTCAACCGAAACATAATCCATAGCTACTACAATAAAAGCTTTCTTTCCCTTTTGAGGTACGCAGAACGGCATCAGCTGTTCGTACTCCCAGCCTACCATTTCGCTACCTTTAAGAGTTTCAACTATCTCGTATTCATCGTTTGCGAAAACTTTAGCTGCAAGATCCTTAGCTACCCATAGATAATTATCTTTATTCTCTCCTGAGGTCATCTTCGCTTTGACATATTCGATTTCTGGTCCAACTGCAAGAGCGACGTTCGAAGGCAAAGTCCATGCTGTTGTTGTCCAAGCAAGGAGATACTCCCTATCTGCGTCTTTTCTTTTGAACTTACATGTAAGAGTATTTACTTTTACGTCTTTATATCCCTGAGCAACTTCATGTGAAGCTAGTCCAGTTCCGCATCTAGGACAATAAGGCAAGATCTTATGACCTTCATAAATCAAGCCTGCATCAAAAAACTGTTTAATTATCCACCATTCGGTCTCGATATAGTCGTTCTTGTATGTTATGTATGGATTATCCATATCGACCATGTAAGCCATGCGGTCCGACATGTCTTTCCACATACTCGTATATGTAAATACGGATTCCTTGCATTGTTTGTTGAATTCTTTGATACCGTAATCTTCGATATCCTGTTTGCCCGACATCCCGAGCTTTTTTTCTACTTCAATTTCTACAGGCAGTCCGTGTGTATCCCAGCCGCCCTTTCTCTTAACCTGGAATCCTCTCATGGTCTTGTATCTGTTTACAGAATCTTTTAATGTTCTTGCCATCAGATGGTGGATACCCGGCTTACCGTTTGCAGTAGGTGGTCCTTCATAGAAAACAAAAGGCTTAGCACCTTCTCTGCTTTTGACGCATAGCTTTAAAAGGTCTATTTCGTCCCAGTGTTTAACCTGCTCGTTTTGCACATCAGCAACAGGTTTGTCAGATAAATTTTTAAACATATAATTAACTCCTTTAAGATTTATTATTTTAAACTATACATAACGATATTAAATAAAGATTATGTAGTAGGGTTTTTCTTGTCCTTATAAAATATTATTGATATAGACACCATAACCAGTAATGCAAATTGATAGAATAGATATGGAATGATATCCAAACTCGTAACTATTTCGCCTTTAACTGCACTGCTTGCAAGGCTCGCCGCAATCAGCAGTTGTGCCCCGTAAGGGATGATTCCTTGAGCAATGCAAGAGAATGTGTCTAGAATCGATGCTGTTTGTTTGGGATCGATATCGTATTCTGCGGATATATCCTTGGCTATAGGACCTGCAAGAACGATTGCAACGGTATTATTCGCGGTGGCG
>CAYFWG010000016.1:9321-12904 GCA_964346775.1 uncultured Mogibacterium sp. | reverse complement strand
CTTCGAGAGCCTCCGTTTCTCCAATATATTCTACCACAGCGTTTGCCAAAGGATGGTCCGACTCCTTCTCGACACTCGACAGGTATTTGAAGACTTCCTTCTCATCGCCTTCAAACAGCTTGTAGTCCACTACCTTGGGATTTCCAATTGTGAGTGTACCCGTCTTGTCGAATACTATGGTATCAACCCTACTGAAATCGTTAATAGTTTCGCTGCCTTTAAGGAGAATCCCGTTTCTCGCTCCATTTCCGATTGAAGCGACATTGGATACGGGAACTCCGATTACCAAAGCTCCAGGGCAACCGAGAACGAGCAAGGTTATTGCAAGCTCCAAGTTCCTCGAGAAGATCCAGGTGACTATCGCCAGCATCAAAACTGCAGGGGTATAGTATTTTGAAAACTTGTTTATGAATCTCTCAGCTTCGGATTTCGACTCCTGAGCCTCCTCGACAAGCTCGATTATTTTACCGAATGTCGTATCTTCGCCGACCTTTTCAGCAACTATTTGAAAAGTTCCGTTTTCCAAAATCGTTCCTGCAAATACCTTCGAGTCTTTCTCTTTGCCCGCTGGTATAGGCTCTCCCGTGATTCCGGCTTCGTTGATATGCCCCTCTCCGTAAACAACGACTCCATCCACAGGAATCTTCGCTCCTGTTTTGACCAAAAGCCTATCGCCAACCTCAACATCATCCACATCGACTTCTTCGAACTCTCCGTTTTCCATCTGCTTGAGAGCGGTTTCGGGCGCCATTTCGGTCAATTCCTTAATCGCTTTTCTAGTCTTATTTAAGGTTCTTTGTTCCAGAAATGCTCCGAATAAGAAAAGAAAAGTGACTACTGCTGATTCTTCATAATTCCTGATAATTAAGGCTCCCGACACCGCAACGGTAACAAGAACGTCTATGCTGACAACCTTTACTCTTAATGCCTGGTATGCCTGTATTGCTATAGGAAGGACGCCGATTATCGAGCCGATAATCAATACTATTTCCGCAAATCTTTCGTTGTGAAAAAGAAAGTGTCCAGAAAAAGCAATCACAAGAAGCGTACCGGTTATTACTGTTATTAAGTTTTTGTTTTTTAATATTCTTCTCTGCACTTTGTTGTCCTTTAATCTATTTGCTTCTAATTGTTTCTATCTGTTTCTATATGAAGCGTCCATTTCCTTCAGCATTTTGAAAACAGCTTCGTATGTTTCGCAAACATCGCCTGGGAGCTCGTAGTTATCTGTAACTTCAAGTAGTTTATCGAATTCGCTCGTCAGATCCGCTTCGTCATATCCCGTCTTTCCTACTTTTTCTACAATGGCCTCGTATGCCGCTCTGACATCGTGAAATTCTGGATGATGTCCTCCGTGCACTTTATCTACAACAGGAACATATTTTTCCAGAACATCAGAATACTTCTCAAACACCTCTTTAAAATTCATGTCTCCTCCTTTTACCAGTCAAGTCTCTCGTCACTTGGCATGATTCATTTTATATATGTATTTTAGCGTGTTTTAGCTATTAAAAAATTGATCCATATCAAGAAAAAAGAGAAACCGCTGTAACTTTATTTGGGGTTACAGCGATTTTCATTTCCCCTGTTTCAAGTTAATTTCAAATTCACAAAAAATTACAGAACAGGAGAAGATATGAGCGAAAAGCCTATGCTTGCGTTCTTGTAGACTCTAACTTGTTGTAGTCTTAGTCGATTCATCTTCAGCCCAAGCTTCTGCAACTTCTATAAAGCTCATAATTTGATATTCCTTTGTTTCTGTTGGATATCTTTGAGATAGTCCTTTATAAGCCTCAACAAACTTACGGGACGGTTTT
This sequence comes from uncultured Mogibacterium sp., assembly GCA_964346775.1. Classification (GTDB taxonomy): domain Bacteria; phylum Bacillota; class Clostridia; order Peptostreptococcales; family Anaerovoracaceae; genus Crickella. The sequence continues at coordinate 11,087 of CAYFWG010000016.1, read as the reverse complement.
ATCTGTGATATTTCATCAGATATTTCCGATAAATATACATATTCTTCACCAGTCATATTAGTATGCATATACTCAATAAATTCATTAAATGAATAATCATCTTTTGTAATCATCGCTATTAATTCATTACATATTTTATCAATTTTATATTCCCAATCTGTGTTAACTCGTTCATTAACCAAATCTTGGTATTTTCTTTTGTCAAACATAGTATTATTTTCCTTTCTTTTTTGTAGGTTGTTTTGAATCTGGGAAGATTGTTGCTACCTTTCCATTTGTTTTTATGACAACGACCTTAACACCTTTCCAAATTCCGTACATATTGTATCCATCTTTAATATGCTTATTACTCTTTAAAGAAGCAACATGTTCTCCTGCCTTTTGTATATCCTTAGCCTTCCACGCTTTAGGAAACCACGTTTGCCCATTACCATTACGTTTTTTAGGCTCTTTATGCCCTTCAACATTTCCTACTCTAACACCATTTGGATAGGTCTTTACTATATTATACTTAATTCCATACTTATTTAGCATTTTAATATTGTCTTCACCATGTCCACCGCTTCGCATTCTAAAAGGGCTTTTCCTGGGCTGCGGGCTTTTCACATTCATAAAGGTTCCTTCACTTGAATGTACCAACGCATATTCACTTACTTTTCTTCTACTTCCTTCAGTACTTAAATATAGTCCACTTCTACTTGTCCCCATCTTACATTTGGAATTACTTTGACTCCATTATTTTGAAAATAAACACCTATGGCCCTATTCATATATGTGTTAACCATTTGTAAGCACAATGGCATATCTATATACAACGAGCAATCTGGAGAAATAATACCTCCATATTTTTTGAAAATATCGAGATATTTTCTTGGATTTGTAATTATTTGTCTGAATGTGATATCGTGCATATAAAAATGTATATATACATTTTTATTATTATCCTCATTGATCTTCTTAATTTTGTCGTATGGAATAATATCCTTAGGTACTTCGATATCTTCATTTTTTATAATTGGGATTTCCCATTTTCCATCAAATTCTGCTTCTTCTACTAGGTAAGCAGCAAACCCATCATCAATTACTGTTTTGGCCATAATTTTTCTCCTCATCTTCTTTTGTTATGTATATATTGTTTATTATTAATAAATCCTCCGACAATAGCATTATATCGTTATCTTCTCTCCAATGCTTAATCATTTATGCTTTTTTGCGAACATAATGTCATTATTAAAGAGAACTATTTTGTTCCCCACAATAAAAATTGTATATAAAACTACCTATAGGACATAAGTTGTTTCTTACAAGATTTTAACTTAAATGTTCTTCATTCTCCCATATTAGCAATAACTCTTCTTTTGGAACAGTTACAACAGCAATCGTATCACCGTTCACATTTATAAACTCTACTTCACATTCTGATGAACCATAATCTGCAACAATTGTTCCTATCATTCCTGCAGATATACCTTTATATTCCGACTTTAATTTAACAACATCTAGCTCTTTCATTTTAATCCTCCTTTAAGCCGCTATTTCCAGTACCCATATATTATACCTCCTTTCCATAATTATTAAACATCACCAATATTCACTCTAGATACATACATATAGATCTGCCTACAGCTCAGATATTCACTTGTCTTGATAATAGAGTAAATTAGTTATCTATTATGCATTTTAGCGAACATTGATTCATTTTTTTGAGACTTTTAGATCAAGTCTCCTACCTATTAGATATATTCAAATCTCTAAGCCGATGATTC
>CAYFWG010000016.1:0-9311 GCA_964346775.1 uncultured Mogibacterium sp. | reverse complement strand
TCAGGGCTGCTCCTAATCTGTTTGCTTGCCATTCTCTTTTTTCTTCATCCGTTCTCTTCGTATTTTTTGACCACTTTTCATTTCTATAGATCGGGTTTTTAAATGAATATTGACCATTGTTAGGATTTTTTTCGTAAACTTTTCTGTGTAATATCCAATGTGCACACTCATGTATTAAAGTGAATCGAATTCTACCCTCTGGTCCAGTTTCTATAAGATTGTTGTCTATTAACACTGTCCCTGAGTTTACATTGATCGTATAATACTGTTGTAAATCTTGATTCCAAACTTCTAATAGTCCATCATTAAAACACATACAACCAAGAATTTTTTGATCATGTGATAAATTGACATAGTCTATTCTCAAATCAAGAAAAAATTCAGCAAAGTCATCAACATCAAGTTTTTGTGGCTTAGTTAATAATTCCCCCTTTTGGTAACATTTAAGAATTTTGATTGCTTTTTGTTCTAATTGCGCTGATGAATAATATGGATGCAAATTATATCCTCCACTTTTTAGCTATCTATTTTTGTATTTATGAGTTCTATTACTTCTTTCCAGCCTTCATCACTAAGCTCCCCATCCCTGGCACGCCTTAATGCAACACGAACTAATTCTTTTTCCATAATGTATGTAGGAAGATCGTATGAAACTGTATTTTTTCTTTCTAAGGCCGCTAAATCAAGCATTGTGTTTTTTTCTTTATCACTTAGTTTTAGCAGCTTTGCTATTTCATTAAGTTTTTTTTCAGGGGGGTATCGTCTACCCTTTTCTATGTCACTCATATAAGCTGGTGCAATACCTAGGTCAGACGCAAGACCTCTCAATGTTTTCCCTAGGGCTTTCCGTTTTACTTCAATAAACTTCCCAAAAGTTATCTCTCTTTCACTCATTTCGTCCCCCTTCCGCTTGTTCGCTACTTCGCTTACATTGTACCCTACATATTTTCTTATGTCAATATAATTTCTGTTTTAATTCTATAATGCTTTATTCTCACCCTGCTTCTCGAATACTATCGGCTGGGTTCCGTCATCGATGGCGAATTTTCCGCCCTCTGTCCTTATAAAGCTTGTACTTATAGGCGAATTTAAGTGCGGGATTACTTCCGAATCATAATTGCATAGAGTATTCAGTGCGAATATGTGATGGTTGTTAGAATCGTTCATATATTCCTCGCTCTCATCACCTTTTAGAAAACACCACCCGCTATCGGGCTGCCCTGCAACTGGCTCTTCACGGAACATGTATCCGACCTTCCAACCTTCTTTCGTAATCTTATCGGAAACGATACAGCCCTCTCCGTTAGGTTCTTTCCAGTCAATTAAAGGTTTAACTTTAACCATAATAAAACCGTTTTCATCCCTTTGAAGTTCTTGTTTGTTATTAAGTTCTTCCATGTCTTTCCCCTTTCAATTAAAGTCTATTCCTGCGGTATGCGAATCGCATCCACCCTCACACAAATACCACCTGAACCAGTATCATATACAAAGCTGTACCGACACCGATGCTAAGCAAGGTATTTTCCTTCCAGTAGTGCAGGAGAGTAATGCAAGCAATAGATATAAACTCGGGAAATCCGAATGGAGATTCTGTCACATTTACTCCCTTTAAACAGTATACTACTAAAAGGCCGATTGCGGCATAGGGCAAAGCCGTGCCGAGGTATTCTATATACGGACTTTTCCTCTTGTCATCCTTGAAAACGATAAAAGGCAGGAATCGTGTAACCATCGTTCCGAGGGTGACCATGCATATAATTATAAAAGTTTGAATTGACGTTAAATGCATTCTATTTCCTCCACGATTTCTTCCTTCACTTCCACTTTTCTTCTGAAAACTGTCAAAGCAAGTATTATCGCTACCATAGAAGGAATGATAAAGTTGTCGCTTCCGAAAATAGCCAAACACAGTGCGGAACACACAACACCGATTACTGCCGATTTGCGATTTTTTCGGCTTTTCCATTGGCCTACAAATATTACGACAAAGAGTGCGGTCAGGACGAAGTCTAGGCCTTCTGTGTTAAATGTCGCCATGCTTCCGAGAAGTCCGCCAATTGCCGAGCCAGCAACCCAGTAGATGTAGTCAAGCAATGTAATGAAGAACATAAACCAGTTGCGGTCAACTCCCTCTGGCGGCTCGGCCGAACAGACGATAGAAAAAGTTTCATCGCACAAAGCGAAAATAAGATAGGGCTTCATTTTGCCCGTATTCTTATACTTGCCCAGCATGGAAATTCCATAGAAAAGATGGCGAGCATTTACCATCAAAGTTAGAAGAAATACGCTAATAGGATTAAACGCAGTCGTCAATGCTGTGATGGCTACATATTGCATAGAGCCTGCAAATGCCATCGCACTCATTAAAACCGCCCATCCGGTTCCATAACCGTGGGTGCTCATCAATATTCCGTAAGCTATTCCCAAAAAAGTAAATCCTGTCAAAACAGGAATGGTGTGCGGAAAAGCCGCCTTTAACGCTTTAGTTTTTTCGTTCAATTCACTTCCTCATTCTTACAATAAGATTATCTATAATAATCCGATATTTTTCGATATCCGCTATTTTCGATATTCTCTAAAGTTCGATATCTTCTATAACCCGCTTTCCAGAATATAGGTTCTTGTGTTCTGGCTCGCAGGCTTTAGTAATTATATTAAGATTTTCACCTGAAATCAAAGGAGATATCCGGCTTCGAATTTCCTCTCTTATATCTTTATCTGTAAGAAGATATGCTGTAATCTCCAGCCCGTCTCCTTCTTTTTTCACTTTCAAATCGACTAGCTCATCGATGCCGAAGACTGCATCGTCAATATCCGACATTCTCAAATTTTCTTCCAAACGTCCTTCGACTTCTATACGCGTGCTTACACCTCCGCAAGGACAAGGAGATGGAAGGATTCTAGCCCTGTCACCTGTCCTGTATCTAATCAAGGGCATGAGTTCCATGCCGATTGTCGTTATAACCAGCTCACCGTATTCTCCATCATGAACCCGCCTTCCTTCTCCGTCTATTATCTCGGGAATAATGTGGTTTTCCCTGATGTGCATTCCCTCATGCGCCTGACAGGTTACAGCTCCTCCCATGCAGCTTTCTCTGAGACCATAATGCGGAAACAATTTGCTTCCTATGAGTTTTTCTATTTCAGAACAAACCGAAGGTGAACAGATGTCGGCTGAAACAAGAGCCTTCCCTAGAGTAGATCTATCGCCACAATATCTGAGTAGTGATAGAAGAGGTATAGGCATGCCAATATATGCACTCGGCCTTTCGTAGCGCATTATCTCCTCGAGTTCACCATAGCTTAGGTTTGAGCCAGCTCTTATCGGAATTGCACCCAAACTCTCTACAGCCTTGGCTATAAGTTCGCCAAGTCCTCCCGATACGGCAAAAGGCATCGTAATCAGGACTTTTTCTCCCTCTTCGGTCATCTCTGATATACCTGCAGAGAAGAAGGAAATCGTATTTTCCAGATCGCCCGCCGAATAGAATACCCTTTTGGATGGCCCCGTAGTTCCACTTGTCACACCTGAAATTACCCTATCTACTTCCGATTGAGAAGCAAGAAGCATTCTTCCTGCGTTATCGGCAAGGTCTTCTGGTGTCGTGAAAGGCAGACTCTCGAGATCATCCAAGTTTTCGATATACTCTGGAAGATGAGAATAAAACCCGCCCCGCTTATGTTCTCTAGACAAGAGTTCGTTCAATTTATTCAATTTCAGATTATTAAGAACCTCCCTGCTCAAATAGGGGAGATTCTCTTTATCGCATATCCATTTGTCCAGTGCTGTCTTCTTCATCTTCTATATAAAGCCTCTCCAATAACATTCGTTAGATTGTACGAGCAAAAAGGAACCATTCCGCGCTCACTGTCGACTTCGCATATGTAACAACGTCTCAAACGTTCGAGGTCGAGATCCGAAGCATCCTGAAATACCATGCCCGAAACCGTAAAAGTGTTTCTTATGGATTTTTCGATGAATTCATCAAAGGGATCTATTGCGTATGATTCTGTAGAGCCGCAGCAAGATGATTCGCACGAATCAGTTTCCTCACAGCAGCTTGAAGAAGAGCAACACGACGAAGTATCTTCGACCTTTGATCCACTCCACTGTCTGGCGACAAATTCCCTCGCCTCCGAGCTGTCACAGCACGACTGAGACTTTCGCTTTGGCAGAGGTTTAATACTTCCCTCATCCGTCTTTCTATAACTTGCATGGAAAGAGCAATATGGACTCTCGGCTCCTCCTCCAGAAAAATCCTCAGCCTTGAACTCTCCAACGCTTTGTTCCTCTATGAGTCTAAGCATACGAGGAATCGTGATTTTGCCCCTGCCTTCTATTTCACATCTTCCGAAAAAACTCATTGGCTGGAAGTGGACTCCTCTTACAGCAGGGTGCTTGCTCAAGGCAAATCTCAATATCTCGCCCACTTCATCTTCGTTCACGCCGGAAGCAACGGTAGGAACTAGTACTATGCCAAGACCTACTTTCGAGCAGTTTTCTATCGCTTTGAGTTTTGCATCCAGAAGAGGCCTGCCCCGCAGAGCTTCATTCGTTGAGTCTCTAAGTCCGTCAAATTGAAGAAAAACACAAGACACTCCAGCTTTTCTTAAGTAATCGGCATAGCCTTCCTCTTCAGCAATTCTTATACCGTTGGTGTTAAGTTGAAAGAATGAAAATCCCTTTTTTTTTTTTTTTTATATTATTTCCGCGATGTCGTCCCTCATAGTAGGCTCTCCGCCCGATAACTGTATGTTGAAGGGACCTCCGCAGGACAATAGCATGTCGTACTGTTTTTCTATTTCTTGCAAACTGAGTTCCGTTTCTTCACCTTCGCCTGCAGTTGCAAAGCAGACCGGACATCTGAGATTGCATCTGTTTGTCAGCTCAAGTAAAACGCAGCAGCCTTCTCGCTCGTGGTTTTGGCACAGACCGCAGTCGTAAGGGCAGCCCCTCTCGGCTTTCCTCGCATTCGTAGGAGAATCTCCTTTGACGGGCGAATCCGCCCAGTCGAGGTATCTGTTCAAATCTCCTTCCCATATTACCGCATCAAAATCACCGTGTTCTGGGCAGGTTTTGCGCATATGAATATAACCGTCTTCGCCGACCATTCTTTCCGCATCGATCCGTTTAAGACAGATAGGGCAGATGCTTTTTGTCTTAGAAATGAACTCGGTCATTTCGCCTCCTCGTATAGTATTAACGATAATTTATATGAGTCCGTTTTCGGTCAAAATCGATATGCATTTCTCGAATGTATCTCTAACGATCATCGGACATCTTTGCACGTGATTGCGAGGATCTCCATCTACTATTTGCCTGCAATTAATGCCTCCGTATTCGGCAGTATAGTCGACAAACCAATCATAAAGTTCCTCGGACATTTTGGGTAAGTTTTCATTTGCCGTCTCGCTATCTGCTCCCTTACCAGCATAGTAATTCAAGCAGCACATAGCTCCTGTAAAAGCTCCGCAGACTTCTCCCGATCCACCTACACCATGTCCCAGACCTCCCAAGGCTCTAATCATGTCCGGATTTTCTTTTCCTTCACTCTCCAGTATTACAAGCATCATTACCTGTGAGCACGAATAACCTTTTTGTGAATACTCGAAGATTCTATCTGATATATCGCTCATAGAATTCACATCCTTTCGCTTACACTTAAGTAATATCTTATTCTCTTGGATACATCATCTCCCGGCTGAATATCGCAGATTTCATCTGCAGTTCCGTCCCATATCCTATCTATGTAATAAGACTTCCATTCTTCTGTAATATCCTCACAGTACAAAACCCGAAAGCCTCCTTCTGTAATATAAGCTCGAAACGCATCTTCATTACCGTCATATACATCTGCAAGAAGAAGCTTCCCGCTTTTTTTGAGAATCCGAAAGGCTTCTTTAATTGCCTTATCATTGTCTCCAGATACAAAAAAAGCGCACTCGGATATAATCGCATCGAAGCTCTCTTCGGGAAAACCCGTATCGTGCATATTCCCCTCGATTACACATGCTTTTCCATCAGAGTCTAGTGGTGATGAATCAAAATCCGCCCCCTCTAAATTGCGACTCTCGTACAGGGAATTAAGGTCTATGCACGGGGAATTAAGGTCTATACCCGATGCTTCAAAGCCCATTTTGTCCAGGAGTTTTACAGCCTCTCCTTTTCCTGCTCCCATGTCTAGAATTTTGCACGGCCCAATGCCCGAAATGTCGATAAGGTAACGGGTCATCTCCAAACCGCCAGGGTGCTTACACCTCTTCTCCTCGCTCACTACTTGTCCTCAAGAACTTTCTCCACGGACAAGACTTTGCCCATAGCTAAATCCTCGGGAACATATACGAATCCGCACTTCGGACAAGCTGGCAGTTCGACAGGAAACGAATTATCCAGATACTCGAATACCGCCTCTGTTTTTTCCAAAGGAACACCGCATTTCTTGCAAATCAAACCTTCTCCTGCCTCGACGCTATAATAAACTTTATCCTTATCCGACATATCTATCTCATCCTCACTTTCATGCGATGGCTGTATGCTCCACATACTGTATAAACGCCCTCTTCATCCTCTTTGAATTGGAGCCAGAATGTGACATTGCCTTTTCTCAAGGAACTTGTGAGCATCCCACTCCTCTCGTCGTAAACAGCACTTCCGCTGTTATGATAATCGCCTATTACCGAATAAACATCTTCTTCAAGTATCATGCGTTCATCGAGGATCTTGGCTACATCCTCCGGAATTACCACCTTGTATTCAGGGTTCACCTCTATGACCTCCTCTTTCCATACTTCTTCGAGAAATCTCCTCCTGAGATTCAATCTGTTCTTTCGCTTTTCCGATATATCGGGCGGATTTCCAGCAGGTGATGCGTATACAAGTTCGAGAACGTGCATGCTTTCCCTTCCTTCTCGTGCAAAGCGGTCTCTGCATGCCATGCAGTAGCTGATGTATGGCATATCCTCATCTTTGGTACAGCTTCTTGCCATCTCGGATGCGAGAGGTTTATTTACATAGCTAACAAGACCTCCGTATCCACAGCACTCCGTCATATCTCCATTGTAAGGAACATCCTGCAAAGTACATCCCAGGCTTTCGGCGAGATTGCGGATCGAAGATTGCATCTCTTTATCTCCCCTCGCGCTACAAGAGTCGTGCATTACAAGAGGTCTTTCGTATCCAGCAGCTCCTTCAGGTAGCCCCTTCTCATTAAGTACATCCCATATACCTCGAACTTTAGAACCCGTCATTTCTTCAAGGGTCTTTTTGCACGTCGGGCAAGCCGCTATAATCTCAGGACTTCCGAGTTTATCGAGTTCTTTCCTTAATAATTCTTCGCATTCTTCATAAATTGCGGTTCTTCCCGCCCATTTGGCTATGGCTCCGCAGCACGCATTCATCAATCCTACTCCACCTTCGAGTCTAGAAGATAAATCCATGTATGCTTTGAAAACTGAATCGGGAGCTATCGCTCCTGCCTGACATCCAGGGAAAAATACGTATTTGCACTTCTCATAACCAGGCTGTGGTCGGGCCAAAAAAGCCTCATTATTGGAAAAAAGCATGTCAAGTAAAGCGAATTCGTGATAAGCCAAAGCCATCTTTGTCGTGCTTACCATGTTCTCCCTTGCATCGCGGCAAATTTCAGCCATGTCGTAGCCGTTAGGACAAGTTACTGTGCATTGCCCGCACAAAGAGCAGGAGTTGATAGTCTTATTCATCAGGTGGTCGCCCATGATGATATCTACATTGTTGTATATCTCCCTTGTAAGTACACGTGGATACTTCCCAGTTCCTTTAAGGAATACACAATTCTTAATACATTCCTCACATTTGCACTGTATACAGCGGGAGGCTTCTTCGATTGCGGATTCTCTATCGTATCCTTCTTTCAGCTCTTCAACCTGTTGCGACGGAGAAGCTTCACTCATATCTGTGTATAGCCTTGACTTGCGGGCACCTTCATCTCCGCGAGAATTCCCAGGATCAAGACCTTGAGATATTCTATCCGCCGATACTCCAGCTCTTCTCGCATCGAAAATAGATTCCAGAACTCCAGCATCTTTATTTTGCGAAGAAAGAATCTTCGATTCAGGTGCCAGGAGAGTAGTCTTATCTGGGGTGTCATCAGGAAACACTTCCTCAAGAAAAGCTTTGGAAGAAGCCAGTATTTCAAAATCTTCCTTAACCTCATCAAAGAGTTCCTTATTGAGGTCAGATGCATATTTAATATCTATATCTGTAGATTTTAGTTTGTCTGCCTGGCTTTCGACACCCTCTTCAGGAAGGCACGGAGCACATTCTCTGATAATCGAAGTCGCATCGGCTTGGCTTACATAGAAAACAGTCGGATAACTTTTTCTGTCGAGCTCGGCTGCAAGAGAGAGGGAAAAAAGGTCGGCTCCGAATACTACGGCCTTTTGCTTCTTCTTGGATTTGAGCATTCCCTTGCCCGCCTTGGGACTTCCGAACTTCATCGCGGCACGTTCCAGAGCCGAAATATTTATTCCTTCTCCGACTTCCTTCATCCTGCAAGCTTCCTCGCAAGGAGCGTCGCATCCATATGCCAATATCAGAGGAAAAGGAGTTATATGCTCAAGCATGGCACGGGCTTCCGAGAAATTCCCTCTTTGGATATAAGATACTAGTTTCTTTGCATCTAAACCCAATGGGCATGCGGCATGACAAAAAGCAGGCTCTTCATAAATACAGCGGTATTCACGCTCTTTCAAGCCTTCCAAACTATAGAGTTTTTTCTGAAAATAATCCCTAGTAGATCTCTCTTTGAAATGGTCCATCTTCTCTCTCCATTTGTGCGATAGCTTAGGGAAGTCTACCCGGTAAAAATAATAGATATTGAACAAACAGAGAGGATGTATACACCCTCTCTGTTTCGATTATACTTCAGTCAGGTATATATCTGACTATACTATATATTTTTTAGTGCTTCCAGTACAACCTCAGGCTTAGCAGGTACTCTTGTTATACGCGCGCCTGTAGCATTATAAATGGCGTTGAGTATAGCTGGGTGAGGTGCATCAAGAGGTGCTTCACCGCAACCTGCAGCTCCGAAGAGACTGTTTGGACGTGGATGATGTGTCTGGTAAATAACTTCCATATCATCTGGTACATCTTGTGGGTATGGAATACCGCACTTGAAGAGATTTGTGTGTTTCTTCAGGTCTTCGAAATCTTCTGTCAAAGCAAGACCGACTCCCTGTGCGAGACCACCGTAGAACTGTCCGTCAACTGCAGTCTTGTTCAGTATTGTTCCGATATCCGTTACGCATGTGAATTTCTCGACAACAACCTT
>CAYFWG010000015.1:10148-13010 GCA_964346775.1 uncultured Mogibacterium sp. | reverse complement strand
TTTATTTACTAAGAAGGTTTTCATTAATTAAAATCTGCCGCTGCGTAAACGAAAGCGAGGCGAGAGCCGTACTCTTAGAGTGATATACATAGTGTTTACATTGAATTAGAGTTACAAATATTTAACGGAGCTCCATATCTAGTGTGGCATCTTTCCCTCTCATCTGCAGGTGTCCGATGGCTCCATTAATCAATGTCATCGAGGGCTTTGTATGGCCTATGTCGGCTCCCCATATAAATGGGATGTCGGGAAGGGCTCTTTGCATGAGCTCGATATATTCGGCATCTTCTGAACCTTCCGTGAACATGACTCTACCGAAAACTATTGCTTTGGCATTCTTAAATAATCCTATGTTTTTCATTTTGAAGATTTTAAGATACAAGGATATTGCGTTCAAGCTGAATGTGTCGAAGAACCAGATAAATCCGTCGCTGGTGTATTTATCGATAAAACCTTCGAAATCTTCGTACTGGGTTCCGATTATTGCGTCTATTACTTCGGTGCAGCCGCCTATTAGTCTGCCGGTGACGTCGAGATCGGAGGCTTTGCTTGGCGAGAAGAGCTGCCAGTTGACGGGTGTATCCATTTTAGATTCTTCCGAGAAGTCTTTGCTTGAATCGTAGAACTCGTAGGAGTGCTGAGTGACTAGATTGCCTTTGAAGATTTCAAGTGCATTTGTCTGGTATTCGTGCAAAGCAGGAGAGTCGAAAGTGCCGGCGTTAAATCCGTAAATCGTTGCGATATCCAGCTTTGTTGTGAGGAGGATCTCGATAAAAGTCGGGTCTGAGTATCCTGCAAACCATTTAGGATTTGACTTTACCGAATCAATGTCGATAAATGGGAGCATTTCAAAATTGAAATCGCCTCCAGTTGCAGATATGATCGCGGAGTTTCTTGAATCATTCCATGTTTCGTTAAATTCTGAGCCGCGAAGTGTTGCAGTGGTTGATGGAGAAGCATCGTTTCTTACACTTTTGCTTTCTGATATATGAAAACCTGAGCCTTTTATGCGAGAAAGAGACAGGTCGAAGGATTCAATTTTGTGACCTACGCCCGCACTCGGTGCGCAAATTCCTATGGTGTCTCCGGCTACCGGAAAAGATGGAAATATCATGTCTATTAAATTCCTTTCTTGGTGTGATTTGGTGGAAAAAGGGCAGGCGATTCCTCGAAATACCAGTAATTAGTTAAAAGAATTATTTGATTTGCTCGGGAAAAACTTCTAAATTCGGGTTAATTAAATGTTAGTTTATTCAAATATTATACTATATTAACCTTCAACATGTTATAATCTTAAGTCAGATTGACAACAATTACTGCATTAATGGAGGAAATAATGATAATAGAAAATGCATGGAATACATACACAGATAAGGATAATAAAGCTATTGAATCCCTTAGCAAAGAGTACATTGAATTTCTGAATAACGGAAAGACAGAGAGGGAATGCACGGCTATTCTCGTAGAAATGGCTAAGGCAAAAGGGTATAAGAATCTTCAGGACATTATTGAAAATAATGAAGAACTGTCGGTTGGAAGTAAGATTTATGCGGTCAACATGGATAAAGCTGTTGTGATGCTTAATATCGGTAAAGACATCGTAAATGATGGAATGAACATTCTTGGTGCACATCTGGACTCTCCAAGGCTCGACATCAAACAGAATCCTCTGTACGAGTCTGATGAAATTGGATATCTTAACACACATTACTATGGCGGAATCAAAAAATACCAGTGGGTAACTCTTCCGATGGCTATTCACGGCGTAGTCGTTAAGAAAGATGGCACTAAGATCAATCTTGTAATTGGAGAAGAGGAGTGCGATCCAGTCTTCTTCGTGAGCGATTTGCTTGTTCATCTTGCAGACAAACAATTGAAGAAGGAAGCTGCAACTGTTGTAGAAGGTGAGGATCTCGATATTGTTGTCGGCTCCAAACCACTTGCAGGAGAGAAGAAAGATGCTGTCAAAGCGGCTTTGCTCAAACTCCTCAAAGAGAAATACGACATAGAGGAAGCTGATTTTCTGTCGGCGGAACTCGAAGTTGTTCCTGCTGGAAAAGCAAGAGAGGCTGGATTTGACAGGAGCATGATTCTCGGATACGGACACGATGACAGATGTTGCGCTTATCCTTCGGCATGTGCAATGCTTGAGGTCGAAAACCCTGAAAAAACTTCATGCTCTCTCTTTGTAGACAAAGAAGAAATCGGCAGTGTCGGCGCGACTGGGATGGAGTCAAGGTTTTTCGAATATACAATAAGAGAGGTTTTGGATAGGCTCGGCTGTTACTCGGAAATCAATCTTGCAAGAGCTTTAAAAAACAGCAGGATGCTCTCGTCCGACGTAAATGCGGCTTTCGATCCTCTTTATGCGGACAGCTTTGATAAGGCGAATGCTTCCAAGTTCGGACACGGTTTGGTATTCTGCAAGTTTACTGGTGTTAATGGCAAAGCAGGTTCTAACGATGCAAATGCGGAATACATTGCTGAGCTAAGAAGGATAATGGATAAGCACGGAGTAGTTTATCAGTCGGCGGAACTCGGCAAAGTGGATATAGGTGGTGGTGGTACAATCGCATACGTTTTGTCCCTATACGGAATGCAGGTTATCGACTCGGGATTGGCTGTTCTTTCAATGCACGCACCTTGGGAGGCTATAAGCAAGTCCGATTTGTATGAAGCCTACAAAGGATACAAGGCATTCCTCGTAGAAGCGTAGATGCTGATTAGAAGAAAAGCGGTGTTATCATGATAAAAGAAGCGCTTATGACTTTCTTTATGGCAATGCTTCCCGTCGTTGAACTGAGGGGCGCAATTCCATTCGGCGTCATATCGGGTCTGAGCATACAGGAATCATTTATTATT
>CAYFWG010000015.1:0-10138 GCA_964346775.1 uncultured Mogibacterium sp. | reverse complement strand
TGAGTGGCTCCAAACAAAAAGCGAGTGGCTCCACAAGGTGGTCCAAAGGCTCGAAGAGAAAGCCGATAAGAATAAAGATGTCGTACTGAAATCCGAGTTTTGGGGACTAATGATTCTTGTGGCTATTCCTCTGCCAGGAACTGGAGCATGGACGGGAGCATTGGTAGCCGCTATGCTAAATATGAGGCTTGCAAGGGCCATGCCATCGATAGGAATAGGGGTTTTAGTTGCTGGTGTTATCGTGACAACGATAACCTATGGAGCAGGATCGCTTTTTTAAGAAAAGTGAAACACAAAGAAATAATTAAGTAATGAAATGGCGGGGCAATAGCCCCGCCTTATTTAACACTATATGCAAATTGGGCATACAGTGGAATGACTATTTACCTTTGCCAAGTTCCTTAGATCTTTCGGTGGATTTCATAACTGTATCGATGAAAGCACCTCTAACACCATGTTCTTCCAAAGTCTTAATTCCGACTATAGTATTTCCTCCTGGCGAACAGACTTGATCCTTGAGAGCTCCTGGATGATCGCCGGTTTCCATTACCATCTTTGCGGCACCAAGAACTGTCTGGGCGGCAAGTCTTTGCGCTGTTGCTCTTGGAAGTCCCTTGAGTACTCCGCCATCAGCCAAAGCTTCAATTACAAGGTATACATATGCTGGGCCCGCGCCTGAAAGTCCGCAAGCAGTGTCTATAAGGTCTTCTGGCATCCATTCAACTATTCCCATTGAAGAAAAGAGTTTTTCTGCAAATTCCTTCTCGTCATCGGTCAAATCGGTATCGGAGTCGAGAGCGAAAGCACCTGTACCGACAAGTGCTGGTGTATTCGGCATAAGTCTCAACAACCTGAAGTCTCCACCTGTCATTTCTCTTATTGTATCTGTCTTAAGACCTGCCATTATAGATATAGCGGTTTTTCCATCGAGCGAGTTTACAGTATCCTTAAGTGCTTTCTTAGCCTGCTGAGGCTTTACAGCCATCAATATAATATCAGCGGATTTTCCCAGCTCTTCGTTGTTTGCTACGATATTGCATCCCATTTCTGAAAAGGTCTTCCTTACGGTACTCGATATGTCACTGACATAAATTTCTTCTGGGGTAAGCACTCCTGCTTTAACTGCACCTCTGAGGATTGCGCCACCCATTGAACCTGCACCAATAAATCCTAATTTCATTTTCACCTCCGTTGATAAAATAAAAATTTAATTAAAATATCTGAAAACACCTTTAACCTTGCCAAGTATGGTTACATCACTTGAGATAATAGGTTCCATATTGTCGTTCTCAGGTTGCAATCTTATGTGATCTTTGTCTTTGTAGAACCTCTTGACGGTTGCGGCAGGTTCAAAATCGTCATTAACCATAGCAACTACGATCTCTCCATTGCTCGCTACTGGAGATTCTTGAACGATGAGATAGTCGCCGTCGTTGATTCCAACATTGATCATGCTGTCTCCATGAACCGTGAGGATGAAGTTGTTTCCTGAACCGATGAAACGAGCCGGTATAGGCATAGTATCAACAATGTTGTGCTCGGCAAGAATCGGTTCTCCTGCAGCAACTCTTCCTACGACTGGAAGGGGAACGATCTCCTCTTCGTAGAAAGACGGCTTCGGAATATCGACTTCGACAGGCATAACAGTACGAGGTTTGGAAGGATCCTTCTTCACATGACCTTTTGTTTCAAGGGCTTTGATATCGCTGTGAACAGTTGAAGTTGATTTTATCCCGAGAGCATTACAGATTTCTCTGACTGTAGGAGAATATCCCTTTTCCGATATTGTTTTCTTCATATATGAAAGAATATCATTCTGTCTTTGTTCACTCTTTTTCATAATAAACTCCTGACTTAATTTCTATTTGTACTCAATTCTAACTAAATCGTTAATATTAAGTTCCTGTCCGTATTCATTCCAATCGTCATATATCAGACCAGTTTGCCTAATAATGATGTCTCCAACGATTCCGTCAACTTTAGCAAATGGCAATGTCTTATGATAGGTAATCTTGCTACCGTCTCTGTCGAAAACAAAACCGGTACGGAATTTCTCCTGCTCGAGAGGATACTTGTATTCGCAAATTTGAGAAATCAGCTTGAAAAGGTTGTCGTTAGCAGTTTCGAAAACATTCTCAAGATTCAGATAAGAGTAGTTTGCTCTCAACTGAATTTCGTGGCCGTGGAACCTGTCGAGGAATTTCACTAGCTTTGTCTCTGTTTCAGGATCTTTTGCATCCTCGAAGACGACACAGTTAATCCTTGTCCTAAACTTTAGCAATTTGAAAATCTCATCCGGACATTCCTTGACGTAGTGCTTGAGATGGCGAGAAACGTTGATACAGCTGATGCGATCGGCATAGCGATTAGGAACGTCGGCAACATACTCGATCCTCTGGTCTTCACCTACCGGAAGGGTAGTGTTAATATATATATGATGGCCATCTTCGATATGGTCGAGTATATTCTGCAAAGCGTCAAGATCGGCGAGTGGTTCGCCGCCAGTCAATACTATATCGTTGTGAGGGAATATCCTATGCATAATATCAAGAGCCTGAAAACATCGTTCTAAATCAAAATTGGATGTATCTCGGTACTCTTGCTTGTTTACACAAAAAGGACATGCATTATTGCAGTCATACGGCACGAACATCGTTACCGTCGGTCCCATTTTGGGAAAATCCTTATTCATAAATCAGTAAGTCTCCAAATGTGTGTTTTATTTGGCTCATTATATCACTCGAACACTTGTTTGTAAATATGAGAACCTCGAAT
Source organism: uncultured Mogibacterium sp. (assembly GCA_964346775.1). GTDB lineage: Bacteria > Bacillota > Clostridia > Peptostreptococcales > Anaerovoracaceae > Crickella. The sequence goes on along the minus strand of CAYFWG010000015.1, from coordinate 7,363 downwards.
TTCAAGCGATTGTGAGACTATATACAGACTTCAACTGTGAGTAATTATAGTTGAAAAAAATTTTTTTAAAAATTTTTTAAAGTTTTTTGTCCCCAAAGGCAGTTTCAGTTGTTTATATATATAGGAGGGATAATTATGAACATAACAAAGATATTAATTACAGCACTCCAAGTATGCTCGCTGATATTTATGACTATTGCGTATGTAAATGGTGAAATGGAAGGCTTTTTCTTTAGTGCTGCAACATATGGATTTTCATTTGTAACTTTTACATTGCTATTTTCTGTAATCAAGGATTTTATCAAAAAATAAAATTTGAAACCTTCCACCAATCAACTCACTAATAAGAAAGGATGAGAGGAATGGAAAAACACATATTAATATAGGATTTTTGTAGATACATGATTGATCTATCAAAGTCGGAAAGAGTAATTGTGATATAGTTAACACAGATTCATATTATCGGGGGAATATTGTGTTACCTATAATTATTTCAAACATGATTGCTACTGAAGCCGACCGATCGAAGATGGAGCTTCTGTATATTAAATATGAGCGTTTGCTTTTTAGTGTAGCCAACACTATATTGCATGATGTACAAAAATCTGAAGATGCTGTTCAGGATACTTTCATTCGCATAATAGACAGATTGGATAAAATAGACGTTATCGAATCGCCTCAGACAAAAAGGTTCTTAATTATTATTATCGAGAACATTTGTCGTAATATGCTCAAGAAAAAATCATTTACAGATGAAAAGTTTTATTCTGACTACGAGGAGCTGGACTTGATGTCAAGCCCAGATTATTGCTCTGGCGCAGAAAAAGAATTCTTTGAGAAATACGATATTAAACTTGTCGAGGAAGCATTCAGAAACCTTTCGACAGAATCTCAAGATATTTATTATCTATATATTGTCGAAGGCATAAGCATCAAAGAAATTGCAGAACTTCTCGGTGAAAATTACGAGAAAACGAAGAAGAAAATTCAGAGGATACGTCATGAACTTAAGAAAGCCGTTCAGGTAATATGATGAATACATATAGTGAAAACGGCTTTGAAAAAGCATTTATACAGGTTATAGACGAGCGTATACAACGCTATGAAGAAAACCTTGCTTTAGAGCCGAGGCATGTTTTTTCAAAAGCTTATAATAAAAGAAAAAATAGATTAATCCGATCGGCAAATAAATCCGATAGGAAATTTGGCGTTGGATTCAATTTTCATAGAGCAGGCGTTGTTTTAGCGGCAATTATACTCGCTTTGGCTATGACCACAACGGTAATTGCAATTGTCAAACCTCAAATTTTCTATAAGATTAAAAGCAGGCTTGTCGAGTGGGATATCAGATTCGAGCAGAAGACTAACGGCTCGGATATTCAACCATTCGAATACAGGAAACCGAAGTTGCCTAAAGAATATAAACTCGTTGAAGAAGACAAAATACCTGGATCGCAAGAATTGTCATATAAGGATGAATCGACCAACACCTGGATCGATTTTTCTCAAGATGATCCGAATGGTGTCTCGTTTGGTATAGATGCAGAGCACGGAAAATTTTATAAAAAGAAATATAACGGATGCGAGATACTAGTATGGGATTTAGGAGAAGTTACAAGCTTTATTTTCAATGATGGATATTATATTTACATGATATCGGGAAACTGTAGTAGATCTATACTTTATGGAATAGTTGACGATATTACTGAAAAAAAATAAAAGTTTTTTGTCCCCGCAGGGCATCTCAGTTGTTTATGTATATAGAGGGTATTTCAAATCATTTAATAAAAAGGAGAAAAAATGAAGAAAAAGCTATATATTATTGTTAATTTATTTATGATTGGAATTTTCCTTTTGCTACTGTTAAGAGAGCCATTTTTCTTTGAACGCGGGTTATCCTTGGTAGTTGAGGGTATACCAGCTATAATATTGGGACGGTCTATCATTGCGGTTTTTATAGGATATCTGACGTTACAATTGTTAAACAGGATAACAGAGGATAAATAAAAGGAGATTAATTTTGAAAAACTCTGACTTTGAAGCGATTACTCGCTATAGCTAGGAAGGAACAATGAACGAGGAATCTCAAAATGGCAATGACTGCTATTAAAGATTTTCTCGCTCTTTGACACTCGTAGTCGGTCGTGACGTTTCGAAAAGAATGCCCTGCTTTGTGGACATTTTGCCCCTTTTAATGTATAATTTTTCACGCATAAGTAATTATTTTTATGGTGGAGAGGTAAATGCAGGGGTCAACAAAAGAAAGAAGAAAAGATACAAATTCAATCGTGGCCTGGCTGGAACTATTCCTTATTCTTTTGGCTGTATGGTTCATACTTTCAGGGGTTTTTAGGTTGCCGTTTACAGCATATGGAATAATTGCATCTCTTGTAATTTCAACTCACTGTTTGAAGTCGTGCAAATTTAAAGGCATTAAGACGGATAGGATTTATTATGTGTTTCACATAAACCCTTTCCGCTTTTTATTTTACTTTATTTGGCTTGTTGGAGAGATTATTAAGAGCTCTCTTAGCGTTGCCAAAGTAGTCCTGACTGGAGAGAAGGCTATGAATCCGAAGATTCTGTGGTTCAAAGCTGATTACGATCATCCGACCGCTAAGACTCTGCTCGCAAACTCAATAACATTGACGCCGGGAACGGTCACTTTGGATATTTTCGACAATGGAGTTTATTCTGTACAAGCACTTACAGACAGCGCTGCAGCAGGTCTTATGGATGGAAGAATGCAAAACAAGATTGCTAAACTGTTCAACGAGGAAATCGACTTCAAACCAATTGAAACCCAAATAAGTGAAATAGAAGAATCGCACAGAATCCCTCTTCGCAAAAAGACATATAAGGGAAGGGGGAAACGTTTATGACACAGTTTTTTACCTTCATTCTGATCGGACTTATATGTATTGTTGTTGCAATGGTTATATTTCTTATATCCGGAAAGCTGATATACGATAGGATGAATGCGGTTTTCGTTATGAATACGAATGTCATCATGCTCATTATGACTCTAGGGTTTATAGACGGCAGATATGATATGTATATCGACATAGCTTTGAGCTATGCAATTCTTGGATTTGTCAGCACCGTAATATTGGCAAAACATATAGGAGGTCGCAGAAAATGAATGTTCAAAACATCCTTGCAGCCGTCCTTGTGAGTATAGGTTTTGTATTTTTGGTCATATCGGCTATTGGAGTTATAAGGCTGCCGAGTTTTTATACAAGGGTACATGCATCAGGTGTAGGAGAAACACTTGGAGCTTTTATATTTATTCTGGGACTCATCGTAGCCGCTGGATTCAAAATAGTATCTATCAAGATATTGATTATATTTGTTGTTTTGACTTTCACCAATCCTCTCGGTACTAACCTGATAATGCTCGGAGCAACCAGGAAGAGGAATTACAGAAATTACAACAATTATAGACCAGCCGAAAAAAATCCTGAGAATAACTCGGACGAAAATGCACCAGGAAAGGACAAATAGATGCCCATACTTTATATTGAAGCGATACTTTTACTGGCACTAATAGCGATTACACTTGCTGTAATTTTCAATCGCGATCTTCTAATCGTGATAATCACTTATTGTGCATTCAGCTTTATTGCAATGTTCTTATACATTATCATGGGTTCACCTGACGTTGCTTTTACCGAAGCGGTTATTGGAGTAATCTCGACCGTATATTTCATCATAACACTCAAGAAAATAGACCGGAGGTGTAAATGATGCGCAGGCTGATAGGACTCTTGGCAATAGTAATTGGACTGGGTTATGTTTTTATGACCTTCAATTTTTTGCCAGAAATCGGAGATCCTGCCGCACCCGCACACAACCACGTTTCCGATTACTATATAGAGAATGCACTCAAGGATACCCACTCGCCAAATCTTGTTACGGCTGTTCTAGCTGACTATAGAGGCTTTGACACCTTGCTGGAAACGACAGTAATGTTTTCAGCGGGAATATGTGTAGTGATGATACTTGGGAGCAAGTCGCATATTAGAAAGAGGTTTCTTGTTCCGAAAAGGGTCTTGTCGGGCAAATCCGATGGAGGAGTTCCTGCATACAAGACAGTTAATAAAGACGTAATGGCAACACTTATTGAGATTCTCATACTTCTATATGCAGTATATGTTCTTTTCCACGGGGAAGTAGGACCGGGAGGAGGCTTTCAAGCCGGCGCTTTGCTCGCACTTGCTTACATAATCAACGTAATGGTAGCTCCCGATACAAGACCGTTATTTAACTTTACTAAGATAAACGTTGTTTCTCTTGCCGGATTAGGGGTTTTTCTCTATGCTTTCACGGGACTTTTGACAATGTTCGCAGGTGGAACTTTCCTTGAGTATGACAATCTTCCACTTCCGATTCCTCAGGAGTATTTGCATCCGGTAGGAATTATGATTGTCGAAATAGGAGTTGCGATAGGCGTAATGGCAACGATTATCACAATACTAAAAGCTATTGTAGAAAGGGTGAGGTTTGACGATGACAGGGATTGAACAATTTCTTGCGGCAAAAGGCATTTACTTTCTTACCTTCCTACTATTATCTCTGGGAATTTATGGAATAATAACCTGCAAGAATTACATGAAAAAGTTAATATGCATGAACATAATGCAGGTTTCTGCGATTATATTCTTCTTGAGTCTCGGTCAGAAGAAGGGTGCAACAATACCTGTATTGATTGAAGGGTTGATTAAATCCGATGCATATATCAATCCGCTTACACATGCGTTGATGCTTACGGCAATCGTAGTCAGCCTCGGAACAACCGGAGTAGGACTTGCGTTGCTTACAAGAATAAAAGAAAAATTCGGATCTGTAGAAGAAGAGGACATAATCAGGAGGCAAAACAAACTTTGATACATCATTATCCTGCGCTTGTAGTAATACTTCCTCTTTGCGGAGCTGCACTTAGCATAGGCCTGACAAAGCTGAACATCCACCTGGGAAGAAATGCGATATTTCTTTCCTTGGCGGCGTCTTTTTATATGTCGATTATTCAGCTGAGGAATGTCGTTCTTAACGGACCTATGGAATACAGGTTTGGCGGATATGATTTGCCTTATTCTATCGAGTTCAGAATCGATGCTGTGAACGGTTTGATAGTTGCGATGGTCGCTCTTATGGGTCTTATAACGGCATTCTATTGCATGAGCGGAGAAGTCAAAACCGACAAGATAAAAGTCGGTGGAGCATATGCCGTGGTTGCACTTTTTGTTTCTGGAATGCTCGGAACAGCTTCTTCGGGCGATGCTTTTAACATGTACGTCTTCCTTGAGATTACAGCACTTGCGGCATACTGCTTGATCGCTTTGGGCGGAAATCGAGGCATGGTGGCAGCATTCAGATACCTTCTTGTAGGAACTATAGCAGGAACATTTTATCTTCTTGCAGTAGGAATTTTATACTCTGTTACTGGAACTCTTAATCTGGAAGATATGTCCGCGATAATCCATAAAGGCGGTAACGACGAGGCGGTTCTTATTTCTCTTTGCCTCCTAATCGCAGGATTAGGAATCAAAAGTGCACTTTTCCCATTCCACGGATGGCAACCGTCGGCACATACACATGAGGAAAGAGGGGCGGCAGCACTGATTGCAGGCGTTATGGTAAAGCTTCCCGTATACATGCTCTTCAGATATATATATTGCGTATTTGGGATGGACTACGTGTATATGAAACAAGTTCTGGCTATCCTAGGCGTTTTTGTCGGAGTAGGCATGATGTACGGTTCAATAAGGGCCATGGGACAGACAAATATGAAAAAACTTTTGGCGTATTCGAGTATAACTCAGACGAGTTATTTTATGCTCGGAATGGTCATCGGAGCACCTGTCGCACTGGCAGGATCCTTGCTTCATTTTATCGGAGACGCCTTCATCAAGGGCGGACTTTTCTATTGTGCAGGTGCTATTAAATATAAGTTCGGAACCGTCAATATCGAGGACTTCGGCAGGATATATAAGAAGATGCCAATAACATCCACTTTGATAGTTTCGGGCGCTCTTTCTATGATAGGAATTCCTCCGACTGTGGGATTTTTCAGCAAGTGGTATCTTGCTCTTGGCGCTATAGAGACGGGTAAATATATATTCCTTGTTCTTCTGGTAATAAGTTCGTTGCTGAATGCTATCTATTTCTTCAAGCTGATAGAGAAAGTTTTCATGGCAAAAGACAAAGAATTGGAAGATGTCAGACCTATTAAGAAAGGGGAACTGCCTTGGAGCATGCTGATACCTATGTCGGTCAGCATAATTATGGTTTTCCTTCTGGGATTTTTAAATGTCAAAATTATCGATATGGTATTGCCGTTGCTTGAGGGGGTGGGGTTGTAATGAATGTATTCTCCGTCGAATTTAGGCCTATATTGGCAATTATCATACCATTAATAGCAGCTTTGCTTGTCTATACCCTCGGAGAGAGGATAGGCAGGAACATAAGGGAAGCGATTACGCTAATCGCTGCAGCTTTACTTATGATAGCAGTTTACTCTTTGCTTCCTACGCTTCTGGCTGGTGAAGTGATAAGGACGGAGCTTTTCAGCATAGTTAGAGGTGTTTCTTTAACAGTTGGAGCAGATCCAGCAGGAATGGTATTTGCCTGTGTTGCTGCTACTTTATGGCTACCGACCTCGATTTACTCTATCGGGTATATGAGGGGACATAACGAGAAGAATCAGACAGGATATTATGCTGCTTTTGCACTTTGCCTTGCTGCAACTATGGGAATTTGTTTCGCCGCAAACCTAGTGACTTTTTTCATGTTCTTCGAAATATTAACCGTAGCGACATATCCTCTCGTAACACATTATAGAGACGAAGAGGCTAAGAAGTCCGGAAGAAAATATCTGACATACACCCTTATAAGCGGTCAGATTTTCTTTGCAGGAATGGTAATTATCTACGCAGTATCAGGAACTCTTGAGTTCGTACCCGGTGGTTTTCTAACAGAGGAGATGCTACCCGAACCATGGGCTTTAGTAGTATTCTTCATGATGGTCGGAGCAGGAATAGTCAAAGCTGGAGTCATGCCTCTTCATAGCTGGCTGCCTGCGGCAATGGTCGCACCTACTCCTGTAAGCGCCTTGCTTCATGCGGTCGCTGTTGTCAAAGCGGGGGCATTCTGCACCTTGAGAGTTGTTCTATATGTCTTCGGACCCGATCTTGCAAAATCGTGTCATGGAGCGGACATTCTGGCGTGGATGGCAGTAGCAACAATACTGATATCTTCACTGATAGCAATCAACAAGGACAATCTTAAGGCGAGACTTGCATTTTCAACTATCGGACAGTTGTCGTATATAATCCTTGGAATATGCATACTTACTCCATTCAGC
>CAYFWG010000014.1:12115-13794 GCA_964346775.1 uncultured Mogibacterium sp. | reverse complement strand
GTACTCAATATGTGTAATGAAGAGGACTATATTGGATCAAGGGCAGTGCTCAAGGCTGCAGCTATGACGTATATTGCCGCTTTAGCGACAGCTATTGCAAGTTTACTGAGAATACTTTTGATTGCAGGAAGAAGACGATAGGAGGAGACTTTGTCGGTAGACTGGCTTGCCGTTTTTGAGGCTCTGAAAAAAGTATATATTGAAGAGGGATTTTCGAATCTTGTTATTAACGAAGCTGTTTCTAAACACAAAGGATGCAGGGACAGCTTCGTAAGAACATTTGCCAAAGGCGTTATTCGTGATACGATACGCCTTGATTTTATTATAGAGAAAATGGCTGATAAAGGCCTTAAGGGAATAAAAAACAGAACTCTAATTGTTTTGAGGATGGGAATCTATGCCATAGATTCAATGAATAGTATTCCGAATCACGCCGCGGTAAACGAAGCTGTAGCTTTGTCGAAAAAGGTTTCAAAAGGGACTGACAGATTTATTAATGCAATTTTGAGAAACTACATTAGAGAAAAAGATAGCATTATTTTCCCCGAAAACCTTTTTATAGAATACTCATATCATCCGACAATCACAGCATTGTTTGAGAAACAGTATGGTGAAGAAGCAGAAAAAATCCTATCAGCTATGAATATGGCTTCACCATTAATTCTAAGAACTAATACTACTAAAATCACTTCACAAGAATTATTGCAAAAGCTATCCGAAGATGGGATTTCTGCAGAATCTGTCGAAGGACCATATAATGCAATTAAGACAAATGGAGGAGATGTTATAGGGAGTTCCTTATATCGTGAAGGATATTTTACGGTACAAAGTCTATCATCAATACAAGCAATTGAGGCTTTTTCTCCAAAAGAGGGAAGCACAGTTTTGGATCTGTGTTCAGCACCAGGTGGCAAGGCTACGGCAATTGCCGAAATTATGAATGATAACGGGAAGATTCTTGCTTGTGATATATATCCACATAGGCTTGAACTAATAGATGCATCTGCAGAAAGATTAGGCCTTACAAGCATAAAGACAGAAATATCAGACGGAACGAAGTTAAGAGAAGATTTTGTTGGAAAATTCGACTATGTTCTCGCCGATGTTCCATGTTCTGGGCTTGGTACCTGTGCAAGTAAGCCAGAAATTAAACTCAGACCGATCGAAGGATATAATTCCGACCTTAGAAAAACACAGATTTCTATATTGGAAAATGCATTTGAATATGCAAAAGAAGGTGGATTTGTTGAATATTCAACGTGCACTCTCAACAAAGAAGAGAATGAAAGCATAATAAAAGAGTATATAAAAACCGCCAGTTTTGCTCGTATTGTTGAAATCAAGACGATTTTACCATATAATAACTCAGTAGGTTTTTTCTATGCTATTATGCAGAAAACACCTCATAATCAATTAAACGGAGATTAATATGAGAGTAGGATACTTAACCGATAGGGGAAGAAGAAGACCATCGAATGAAGATGCTGTTAAAGTTCTTTCCGATCTGAATTTCTTTATGCTTGCTGATGGTGTCGGCGGGAATAAGTCCGGCGAAATAGCAAGTCAATCCGCATTGGATGCATTGGAGAAATTTTTAAGACATAATCCACCTGAATGGCTAGATAATCGAGACGAAGTTTTCAGATATTTCAGGGCGGCAATAAACTATGTAAATCAGT
>CAYFWG010000014.1:10094-12105 GCA_964346775.1 uncultured Mogibacterium sp. | reverse complement strand
TGGCGACGGCAGAGTGTATTTGATACATGAAGGGATGATTCAGCAAATTACCGAAGATCATACTTATGTAAACGATTTGGTCAAAATGGGTGCAATCGCAAAAGCCGAAGCTTCAACCCATGCAAGGAAGAATGTAATAACCAGAGCAATAGGTGCAAATGCAAATAATGAGCCAGACTGCTTCAGTGTCCCTGTTTCCACAGGCGACAGAGTTTTGATTTGCAGCGACGGACTTTATGATGAAGTTGATGATCAAACTATCCTAATGAGGATGACAAGGTTTGACGATATGACAATATGTGCTGAAGACCTTGTCGCTATGGCAAATGAAAATAACGGACATGATAATATTTCTGTTATTTGCATAAATATGGTGGAGGATTAATTTATGAGTAGTAGATTATTATCCGGACGTTATGAACTCTTGGAGAAAATAGGTGATGGCGGTATGGCTGTCGTCTACAAAGGTAAAGACAAACTGCTTAACAGATTTATAGCAGTTAAGATTTTACGCCCGGAATTCACGAAGGATGCTACTTTTGTAGAAAATTTTAAACGAGAGTCCCAGGCGGCTGCCGGTCTATCGCATCCCAATATAGTTGGCGTTTATGATGTAGGAAGAGAAGGCAATATCAATTACATCATAATGGAACTTATTGAGGGGCGTAATTTGAGCGACATTATCGCTGAAGAAGCTCCGATGGACTACAAGAAGGTAATAGACATCTCAAAGCAGGTTGCTTCTGCATTAAAGATAGCTCATAAGAATAAGATTATTCACAGAGACGTAAAGCCTCACAACATAATGATAACCAATGATGGAGTTGCAAAGCTTGCAGACTTCGGTATCGCAAGAGCAGTCAACGATGCAACTCTGTCGACAGGAAGCAAAATCATTGGATCTGTTCACTATTTTTCGCCTGAACAAGCAAGAGGTAACTATGTAGACGAAAGATCCGATATATACTCACTCGGTATCGTAATGTACGAAATGCTTACGGGCAAAGTACCATTTGACGGCGAGAACCCTGTTACAGTTGCACTTAAGCACATAAATGAAGAGATTGCTCCACCTAGTGAACTAGTTGATGGAATCCCTCCAGCTCTTGAAAGAGCTGTAATGAAGGCAACTAATAAATATCAGACCAATAGATATTCAAGTGCGGAAGAGCTTATCGAAGAACTCGATAATATCGATTTTGTAACCAAGGTAGTTGGACCTTCAGTATTTCCAGTAGCTTCGGATGTTATAGAGAAAAGAAATAATAGAAAAAAAGAGTTACAGGAAGCAGAGCCAGAAGAAGAAACAACAAAAAAACCTGAGAAAAAGAAGAATAAGAAAAAGAAGATTATTATAGCAGCAGTTATAATATTCCTTCTTCTTGCAGGCGGAGGAGTATTCGCTTGGCAAAAGGGTGTCTTCTCTTCTACAAAAGCTGCACCTGATTTTCTCGATAAGACAATTGAAGATGCAGAAAAACTTGCAAAAGAAGAAGGCTTCAAAATCAAAAAGGGCAAGGATGTATATTCTTCAGATTATCAAGAGGGCAGAATTGCCGTTCAGGACCCTGAACCTGGAACCGATACACCTAAGGGTGGCACAATTACTGTCAATGTTTCCAAGGGTAGCAAAGAGGGCATGGTGCCTAACGTAATAAATATGCAGGAAGAAAATGTTGAGGCATTTTTGAAGGATTATGGTTATGTTCTTGGAAATGTCAAGACGATAACTTCTCCAGAGAAAGCCGGTAAAGTTCTTGAACAGGATCCTGTAGCAGGTACTAAACTCGATAAGGAAAGCAAAATTAACATAGTTGTATCTGACGGAAAAGGAAAAGAAAAGGGTACAGTTCCTTCCGTTACAAGACAATCCCTCGAAAATGCAAGAAAAGCTATAACATCTGCAGGTTTCAAAGTAGGCAACGTATCCTACGAGTGGAGCGATGATATTGGAAAAGGCTATGTAATGTGGCAGCAATATCAGGCAAACTCAATGCTCGATATGGGAACG
>CAYFWG010000014.1:0-10084 GCA_964346775.1 uncultured Mogibacterium sp. | reverse complement strand
TGAGGAAATCTCAAAAGAGGAAAACAACTTATATATGTAGGGGATATGGTTGAATATGAAACTCTAAATAACGATGAAATTGTTATTACTAAAATCAACCAAAGACTCAATTATTTAACAAGACCACCGGTATCCAACCTTGAGATGCTGGTGGTTGTGTTTGCTGCTGCAAACCCACAGGTCAATTATCCAGTTGTAGATAAAATGATAACTGCCTGTGAGTTGAAAAATATAGATGTTGCTGTATGTATAACAAAGAAAGATCTTGTATCTGAAGAAGAATTGCAAGAGCAATTAAGGGTATATGATAAAATATATCCAACGGTAGCCATTAATGGTACATCTGGAGAAGGAATTGCCGAATTAAAGGATATAATAAAGGGTAGAAATGTAGCCCTTGCAGGCCCTTCGGGAGTTGGCAAATCCACTATAATCAATCATATTACTGAAGATTTCTCTGCAGAAACAGGAACCATAAGTAGAAAAACCGGAAGAGGAAAACATACTACGAGACATGTAGAGATTTTTTGTCTACCTGATGGGACCAATCTATACGATACTCCTGGATTTACATCTCTAGATATGCCAGAAGTAGAAATAGGACGAATTAGAGAAACATTTCCAGAATTTAGAAGTTTAAATAATTTGTGTAAATATTCCGATTGCATACATATTAATGAACCTGATTGTTCTGTAAAAGAGGCCCTTCAAGAGAATAAAATCGGTATAACAAGGTATAATTCGTATCGTTTAATGGTAGAGGAGGCGAAAAAATGGCAAAAATAGCACCTTCAATCTTATCGGCAGATTTTTCCAGACTCGGAGAAGATGTAATGGATATCCAGTCTAGAGGGATAGACTACTTACATATCGATGTCATGGATGGAATGTTTGTACCGAATATCAGCTTTGGTGCAGATGTGATGAAAAGTCTTAATAAAATAGCAACAGTACCTTATGATATTCATTTGATGATTGTAAAGCCAGACAGATATTTTGAAAATTTTGTTACGGATAACACCGAATTCATAACTGTACACTATGAAGCATGTGAAGATCTCGGTGCAACCATCGATAATATTCATAAGCTCGGTGTCAAAGCAGGAGTTTCAATTAAACCAGACACATCCCCAGAGGTATTGGATAAATACCTCGATAAAATCGACCTTATCCTTGTCATGTCTGTAGAGCCTGGATGCGGTGGACAGAAGTTCATGAGCAGTTCAGTCGATAAGATTAAATATTTTTCTGAAAAGAAGAATTTAAGCGGATATAAATATATAATCGAAGTTGATGGAGGTATAAATCCAGAGAACTCTTATATTGTTAAAGAGGCTGGCGCAGAGCTTATTGTAGCAGGCTCAGCAGTTTTTAAGGCAGAGGATAGAACCTACGCTATACAGAAGATAAAGGAATAGAAAAACTTTCTAAAATAAATTCATACATTAAATGATTAAAATAATACATCTCCAAGGCTCAATAATCTGTACTGAGTAAGGGGGTGTATTTTGTTAGGCTTCTATTGGAGGAGTCTATGCTTAGAAGAAAATTATTTGTATATTCTGTTATATTTTGCGTAGGTATTACTTCTGGGTATTTGATGTTTGAAGCTAATAATATTTTTCTATCCGGACTGCTGATAATAACATCTTCTGTAGGAATCTATATTAACAAATGGAACTCAAATAAAGAGAAAAAAGACAAACTAGTTATTCTATTGTTTCTTATACTGGGTTTTATAATTTTCACAAACAAGTATATAGAATTCAACTCTAATATATATTCTGATAGCTTAAAGGTTAATCCGCTTTCACAAGGGAAAATTGAAGGCAAAGTGACCAATATAGAGGTTAAGGATGAAAGACTTATACTGACCATAAATGAAGAATCCTTATCAGGACTGGGTAAAGTTAGAGTTTCATATTATTCGGATTACGATGAACTGGTTACTACAAGCCCGTATGACCTTTTGGGAAGATATGTTAAATGCTATGGAGAAATAAGAGAGCCTTCCAGTGCGGAAAATCCTAATTGCTTTAATTATAGAAATTACCTAAGAGCAAAAGGCATAAGATATCTATTTAATGCTAAATACATTTCAGTTGATAATCATAAAACAGCCAGGTTTTGGGAATATAAGCGATATTTAATAAAATCAAGAGAAACCTTTCTATATAATTTCACAGAAAATTCAGGTGTAAGAGGCTTTATAAAGGGAGTTATATTTGGAGACAAGTCAAATATCGATGAAGAGATAATAGAAGAGTTCTCGATTAATTCAACAGGTCATATACTTGCAGTAAGTGGACTGCATGTAGGGTTTTTGTTTGGATTATTAAAGCTATTAACTGGGAAAAGAAAGACACTCTCTTTGAGTCTTTTTATAATGGCAATTATTTATATGTATGGAGAGATGACTTTATGGAGTGCATCTACCGTTAGAGCGGTTATTGTATTGTCGGTTGGAATGTTTTCCCTATATGTAAAAAGACCCTTTGATCTTCTTTCTTCCGTTAGTACTGCTGGTCTTATAATTTTGGTTTACAATCCATACCAGCTTTTCTATATAGGCTTTCAATTGTCATTTCTGGCAATGTTAGGTATTGCCTTTCTTGGTAAGCCACTATCATTTTTTGTAGGAAAATATCTTTCGACGAGTCTATCGGTACAATTAGCAATTGCACCTTTGACAGCGTATACATTTAATAGATTCAATCCCATTTCTATTTTTATCAATATCCCTATAATTTTCATATCCTCGATCTTGGTTCCGTTATGCATAATAGCATTATTAATTGAGAATCTGATAGGTAAAACTCCTCAATTTTTTGTACAGATAATTGAGAGAATTGTAAAGCTTCTAGTAGAAATAAACTCTAATCTTACTATGCAAGGGCAGACATCCTGGGAGACTTCAGGGATGAATCTGGGCATATTAATTACTTTTTATATTTTTCTTTTTCTTGTAAGTTCAGAGTGGATGCGAGTAATGATAATGAGAAATAGTAAGAGAGAGATATTTAAAGCATTGAGCTACCTTATAATACCTATCATAATAATTAATATTGCAGTATTTAACAGTTTTTTATTTTATTTAATAGTCTTTGTATCTGTCGGGCAAGGAGATTGCGTACATATTCGGGCAGCTGGAAATGACGCGATTATAGACGGTGGAGGAAACCGCTTTTCAAATATAGGGAAGAATACTTTAAAGCCTTATCTTTTAAAAAACGGATCAGATAAACTCGATTTTGCCTTAGTAACTCATGCACATATGGATCATTACAAAGGAATTTCAGAGCTTTCTGAAATATATGAGATAGATAAAGTTCTGATCCCAGAAATGTATTTGAAAGAGGAGAAAATATTAAAAGACTTGAGAACTAGTATTGGTTTTATGAGTTCAGAAAAGGTTGTTCATCTTTCGAAAGACGTTAGGATTCAAGCTGTATGGCCTATAAGAGGAAGGGAAGAAGCTTCTTCTTTGGATGATTCAAATGAAAACAATATGGTTTATATTATTTATTATGAAAACATCAAGACAATGGTAACAGGGGATATGTTAGAAGAAGATGAATTAGAAATGCTAGATTATTATAGAGGGACAGATATCTTAAAATGTGACGTGCTTAAAGTAGCACATCATGGAAGTGAAACGAGTTCAAGCGAAGAATTTCTTGATGAAGTATCTCCGAAGATCACAATTATTCAGGTGGGGCTAAATAATAGATTTGGGCATCCGAAGGAAAGTACACTTGATAGATTAAAAAAGAGAAATATTAGAGTATATAGAAATGATCTCAATGGGGCCGTAGGACTTGATATAAAAAACAATAAAATAACTGTAGATATAATGAAGGAGTACATTGATAAACCGAGCAATTAGGTTTTGCATGAGAAAAAGAAATCTTATATATAGTCTCTAATAGGATTTTATGTGATAATATTTGTATAAATTATCAGCAATATGAATTTAACATCTAAGATAAAAAGTGGGGCAGATGAGTTACAAGGATTTTGAAGGGGATTTCAAAAATGAAATGATTTCAGGGACTCTCTTTTTCTATGGAGAAGAAGATTATCTTATGGAATGGGGAGTTAGCAGAATTGTAGAAAAATTCGTCCCAGAAGATATGAGAGATATAGATCTTGTGCACATAGACGGTGAGACATGTAGCTCTGAAGATATAATTAAAGCTGCAGGTACTTACTCTATGTTTGCAGATAAGAGAGTTGTAATTATAAAGAATTATCTTCCTCTTATCTCTGGAAATGCAGAAAAAAACATCGATGAATTGTTATCTTTGGCATCGTCAAATCAAGACTCAGCCATTGTTATCTTCGTTGTTGAATCTAAATTCAATGAAAAAATTACAGCAATCGGCAAAAAACTTATAAAAAAATGCAAGTCTTATGAATTTTCCAAGCTCGATAAAGCAACGCTCAAAGCTTTTGTTACCAAACGTATTAGAGCAGAAGGCAAGATAATGGGAAGACGGGAGCTTGAACACCTAATAGATTTATCCGGCTACTTTTACAAGGGGAGCAGTTATTCTTTAAACCAACTCGTTTCCGACATAACTAAGGTCGCAAAAGCGACAGATGGAGACGAAATTGATAGGTTCGTTATTGAAGACTTGATGACTGGAGAAGATGACAAGTTTGTCTTTAATCTTATCGATTCTATAATGAGTGGAAATAAGAGCAATGCTATGGAAATTACCGAAACCATAATTAGGGATGAAGATTCTACTTTGGCAATAATAGCTCTTCTTACAAAGCAATTTGAAATAATGTATGACTCGATTGAACTTTCTAAAGAAGGGTTTTCTATTTCAGAAATGGCAAAGAGGACGGGAACCCATGAATTTAGGTTCAAAAAAGCATATCAAGCTGCCTTGCAATATAAAGAGAAAAGAATTAAAGATTTACTGATACGTCTTTACAACATTGATAGAGATATAAAAAGCGGAAATATCGATAAAGATCTAGCATTTGAGCTTTTCGTAGTTTCCTGTTAATTAAAAAAACATTAGTCATGTCATGAAATATGATATTGAGCTAATGTTTTTATTATGTATTTATTTCGAGAAGAAGCTTAATTTTTAATCTTATCAATCAAGTCTTTAGCTGCGTCTATAGATGTTTGATTATCTGGGTTTCCGCTAAACAAGGAAGCCATCATTTTAATCTTCTCCTCTTCGTTTAAATGCTTAATATTTGTAACTGGCTTTCCCTCTGAAATATCCTTGGATATGAGGAAGTTGTTATCTCCATATGCAGCGATTTGTGGAAGGTGGGTGATACATACAATCTGATGGATTGAAGAAATTTCTTGTAGCTTTCCACCTACAACAAGGGCAGTTCTACCGCTTATACCAGTATCTATTTCGTCAAATATCATCGTGTCGATTTTATCTGTATCTCCGATTATATGTTTAAAGGCAAGCATTATCCTTGAAATCTCTCCGCCTGAAGCAATTTTAGTAAGGGGCATGAGAGGTTCACCAGGATTTGTAGATATCATAAATTCAATCCTATCTTGCCCAAGAGGACCTATCTCTGGCAAAGTTTGAAAATCTATATGAAAATCCGAATTGGCAAAATCTAAGTCATTGAGTTCGGATATCATCGAGGTTTCAAGCTCCTTTGCTATTCTCTTTCTAATCTCGCTGACTAATGAAGATTGCTCTTTAAGAAGTGAAAGCTTTTGATCACATATCTCCGAGAGACGTGCTTTTTCAAATTCAAAATCTTTTATTATTCTGAGCTTGTCATAAAGCTCATTCATGTATTCAATTATCTCATTAATATTTCTGTGATATTTTCTCTTGGCATCCTCAATAACGGAAAGCCTTTCGGAAAGAGAATCGAGATCTTCTTCAGAGAAGGATAGGCTTGAATTGATGTTTCTGAGGTTACCTGATATATCTTCGAGTTGGTAATATATATCGTTTACTTGATCCGAATACATCTTAAGGTTCTCGCTGTATGATGCAATTCCTGATAACTCGTTGTATACCTTATTAATAGAAGAAATAATGTCGTTTTCAGATTCGTGTAGCAAGTCATAAGCCGTATTAATTGAAGAGAAGATTTTCTCAGAATTTCTCATCATGTCAATTTGTTCGCGCAAATCATCATCTTCACCAATCGATAGAGATAAGCTGTCGATGTAATTAAACTCAAACTCGATAAAATCTCTTTGCTTCTTGGCTTCCGACTCCGCCTTAAGAAGAGCCGAGTATTCGTTCTGTGCAGATTTATTTTCTTCATATAACCTTCGCAATTTGCAGAGTTCATCGGTTAGACTTTCGTGTCCAAAGTTGTCTGTAATAAGTATATGGTTATCTGAATTTAGAATTTGCTGGTTATCATATTGACCATGAATATCGACTAGATCAGAACAAAAAGCTCGAAGTTGTGAAAGCGTAATCATCTCACCGTTTAATTTTGAGAGACTTTTCCCAGTAGGGAGGATTTCACGAGAAATAATAAAATCCTCACCGTCTTTATCTCCGGCGATTTGGATAAAAGATTTATCTGTACCTGTGCGCACCATAGATGTATCGGCTCTCCCGCCTAAAGCTGTACTGATTGCCGTAACGAGAACAGATTTACCTGAACCTGTTTCACCTGTAATCACATTAAGAGATTCACCCAAGTCAAATGAAAGGTGTTCTATAGTTGCAAAATTATCTATAATTATACGATTAAGCATAGGCCCTCATCATTCAGCATTATTGAGCATTTTATCAAACTCTGAAGTTACATAAGGAACATTCTTTTCATCATCAACTACAACAAGAAGGGTATTATCCCCGGAAATAGAGCCTACTATATGGTCAAGAACGAGACAGTCAATCGCTTCGCAAGCGGCTCCAGAGCAGCCTGAAAGTGTTTTGACGACAATCAAATTCTTTGCAACCTGATAGGATAAGGTTGTTTCTCTGAATACTTTGATGAATCGCTCCGAAATAGGGCGGTTATCGTAATTGTTAACGATGTATTTATAGTGACCTTCTTTTGTCTGGCCCTTAATTAACTGAAGTTCCTTGATATCTCTGGAGATTGTAGCCTGGGTGACGGGGTAGCCCGCCATTGAAAGTAAATCCAGCAATTGCTCCTGTGTTTCAACTTCATTGGTCTTGATTATTTCGAGTATTTTGTTTTGTCTGGATAGTCTCATAAGCACCTCCTTATAGCTGATAATAGATGAACAAATTATAGCATAATATTGAATTATTATGCATAACAGTCATAATTTAAGTCGTCACTGTAAGAAAAAGCCACTAGTATGGCGGATTATATACATAAAATTATTGACATCAAAAAAGAACAAAAAACGAACATAGACAAGATATCTCTATAATGGTAAAATGAACGGATAAGAAAAGAGAATGGGAGAAAAGATGAGAATATTAGGAATCGATCCCGGATATGCAATAATGGGCTATTCTGTATTGGATTTTACAGGTAATAAATTCACCCCTGTAACTTTTGGATCAATTATTACAGATTCAAAATTACCAGATGAGAATAGGCTCCTCAAATTATACGAAGAACTTTCCGAAATTATAAAAACTTACCATCCTGAAGAAGCTTCAATAGAGGAACTCTTCTACAATACTAACGCCTCCACGGCTATGATGGTAGGCCAAGCGAGAGGTATGGCGATTCTCGCCTGTGTTCAAAACGATGTCAAAATTGCTGAATATACGCCTCTTCAGATTAAGTCTGCTTTGACCGGATATGGAAGAGCTGATAAGAAGCAGGTTCAAACCATGGTTAAGATAATACTCGGTTTGCAAGAGACACCTAAACCTGACGATACCGCGGATGCAATTGCTGCTGCCATTTGCCACGCACATCATACAGCAGGAAGAAAGAGAAAAATATGATTAGATTAATAAAGGGAGAATACCTATATTACGAATCAGGAGCATTGGTAATACTGACCAATGCGGGAATAGCATTTAAAGTTAATATTTCTGATTCGAGCAGTTTATTAACCTCAAGAGAAGGTGATGAAATAAGTGTTTTCACATATCTCCAGGTTAAAGAAGACGGAATGGCTTTGTTTGGGTTTGAGGATACTGATGGTTTAATGCTTTTTGAGCAACTAATTTCAGTCAATGGTGTTGGACCAAAAGCAGGGCTTGCCATTATGTCGCTCGGAACTCCTAACCAGATAAAGGGTCTAATAGTTGCCAAAGACGCATCTTCTCTTACGAAAGCTCAAGGGATCGGCAAGAAAACAGCTGAGAGAGTGATACTGGAGCTGAGCGATAAGGTTTCTGCACTTCCGTTTGGAGAAGAAATCCTCGAAGGAGCAAAAGAAATAATTGTTCCGGGAACTAAAGAAAGATCCGAGGCCGTCCTGGCATTGACAACATTGGGATATACGAAGAAAGAATCTGAATATGCAGTTGGATCGGTTCAAGATGAGGATTTAAGTGCAGAAGAATATATCAGAAAAGCACTCAAGTTTCTTATGTAATTAAACAAAGCATATTCGATTTGCATAAGCCGAAGATATGCATAAGCATAAGATATGCCCAAGAATAATAAGAGCAACAAGAAAAACGATAAGGTGAAAATATGGAAGGAAAAATTACTCAGACTAAGGCTTGCCCGAGTGAATTGGGCGGAGAACTTACACTGAGACCACAATTTCTAAGTGAATATTGCGGGCAGTCAGCAACTAAAGAAAATCTGTCTATATATGTTGAAGCTGCAAGGATGAGGGGAGAACCCCTCGACCACGTGCTTTTCTATGGACCTCCAGGACTAGGTAAGACAACTTTGGCAGGAGTAATCGCCAACGAACTAGGCGTAGACATAAAGACTACTTCGGGTCCAGCAATAGGTAGAGCGGGAGATTTAGCTGCTATTTTGACCAACCTAAATGATAACGATGTCCTTTTTATCGATGAAATTCATAGACTTAATCGAGCGGTAGAAGAGGTTCTGTATTCAGCAATGGAGGATTTCGCGCTGGATATTATAATCGGAAAAGGACCTGCTGCAAGATCCTTACGAATAGACATTGCTAAATTCACACTTATAGGCGCAACAACAAGAGCGGGAAGTCTCTCAGAACCGTTAAGAGATAGGTTCGGTATTGTAGAAAAGTTCGAGTTTTATACAACAGAGGAAATAAAAGATATTTTGATAAGGACAAGCCATGTCCTCGATGTAAGCATAGATCCAGACTCCCTCGAAGAGATTTCAAAAAGGTCTAGAGGAACACCTCGTATCGGTAACCGTTTGTTAAAAAGAGTCCGGGACTTTTCGTCTGTAATCGCTGATGGAAATATAGGAATAGATATCACAAGAAAAGCTTTGCAAGCTCTCGGTGTCGACGACTTGGGACTTGAAAAACTCGATAGAGATATCCTAGAGACGATTATAAGGGGATTTAACGGTGGACCTGTAGGTGTAGAAACTATAGCCGCTTCTATCGGAGAAGAGAGAGTAACTATAGAAGATGCAAATGAGCCTTATCTTATACAAGCTGGCCTGCTATATAGAACACAAAAAGGCAGAATGGTATCCAAACTTGCCTACGAACACCTTAATTTACAATCATTTTATAGAGAAGCTGATAACGATCAGCTGAGAATGGATTTATGAAAATAGAAGAATTTAATTATAACCTTCCTGAGGAACTAATAGCGCAGAATCCCCTTCAAAAAAGAGATGACTGCAGATTAATGGTATTGGATAGAGAAAACAAAACTATAGAACATCGCAAGTTTTACGATATTCTTGATTTTTTCAATCCAGGTGACTGCCTGGTTCTGAACGATTCGAGGGTAATTCCAGCAAGAATATACGGAACAAAAGAATCGACAGGGGCACACATAGAAGTCCTTTTGATTAAGAGGATTGAAGGTGATATTTGGGAAGCGATGGTCAGGCCTGGAAAAAGACTTCGCGAAGGCGATGTTGTTGTATTTGATAAAGAGAAAATCTTCAAAGGTCATATTCTCGGCTACCATGATAAAGAGAACGGAACGAGGGAAATTCGCTTTGAATACGATGGAATCTTCATGGAGAGATTGGAAGAAATAGGCTCCAT
>CAYFWG010000013.1:10368-14067 GCA_964346775.1 uncultured Mogibacterium sp. | reverse complement strand
GACAAGACCATATACTACCGAAGGAATTCCTGCCAGCAGACTGACCGCGGTTTCGACCGCGTTCTTCACCTTGGGCGGTGCCAGCTTGGCCAGATATACCGAGGTGAAGAAGCCTACGGGAACGCCGAGCACGATTGCTCCTGCCGTTCCGTATATGCTGGTCAGTATGAACGGCAAAATCCCATATGACGGCTCTCCATCCGTAGGCGACCAGTCTGTCCCGAAGATGAATTCCGTGAATCCGATCTTATGAATTGCCGGAACACCTGCAACCAGAAGATATACGGTTATAACCAAAACGCAGGCAACTGTTATAAGGCCCAGAACCAGGAAGATACCATGTATTATATTTTCTATTAAATGTTTCTTATTCAAGAATATAATCCTCCGAAGAAAAGGGTGGTCTCCCAATCGGTAGACCACCCAACTGCGACTTAAGTGTTATTAGTTTGCTGGAACAACTCCTGCTGCGGTGATAATTTCATTTGCGTCAGCACTTGTGATGTAATCGTAGAATGCCTGTGCTGCGTCTGACAGTTTTGTTCCTTCCTTAGTTACAAGAACGAACGGTCTTTGAATAACATATGAAGCGTCTTTTACTGTCTTTTCTGATGGCTCAACTCCGCCTACCTTGAGTGCTTTTACGTCATCTTTTACTGAAGAGAGTGATGCGTAGCCTATAGCGTTAGGGTTGCCTGAAACTGTAGTGATTACGTCTCCCGTAGAAGTCAGCTCTTGACGATACTTGCAAGCCTCTTCTGTCTTTGTAATCGACTCGAATCCGTCACGTGTTCCGCTTCCTGCTTCTCTGCCGATGAGTACGATTTCTCCGTCAGCTCCGCCAACTTCGTTCCAGTTAGTGATCTTTCCTGTAAAGATATCTGCAATCTGTGCTGTGGAAAGGTCAGCTACTTTGTTTTCTGGATTAACGATGATTGCGATTCCGTCATATGCGAGAACTTTTTCTACAAGACCATCGGATTTTTCTTCATCCTTCAATGCTCTGCTTGCAAGTCCGATATCGCAACGACCTTCAGAAACTGCTGTAATTCCGCTACCTGATCCTGTTGGGTTGTAAGTGAATGTTACATCGCTGTTATCTCCCTCAAAAGCTTCTCCGAGAGCTCCAATAACTTTTTCCATCGAAGTGGATCCGTCTGTTGTGACTTTGCCGCTTACTTTGTCACCACCGCCACATCCTGTGAGTGTTGCAAGTGCAAGAACTGCTGTTACTGCAAAAACAATTAATTTTTTCATTATGACTATTCTCCTTTACTGATGTAAATAATTAATTAACTCTGTTATCTACTTTGCATTATAGGGTTGTTATGTAAAGCTCAAAACCAACTATTTGTCAAATCGATGTAAAGTATTCAATTTTAAGCTAATATGGTACAATGCTGTTGTTATGAAGATTAGAAAAACCGGCGAAGGAATCGCTTCTTTAATATGTGGACTTCTTGCACTTTATATACTTTTAATCACCTCGGCTCAGGTCGTCTGTTATCATGTGCCGAATTGGTGGCGAAATGAATACGACAAGCATAATACCACCGATTATGTAACAGGAGAGATGTCACTCGACGACGCCGTCTATGTTACCGAAGAGATGCTGGAATATTGCATAGGCAGGCTTGATAGTCTCGATGGTGTCAATGCGAGCATCGATGGTGTTACCTCGCCTTTTTTCACCGAGAGAGAAAAACTTCATCTAGTCGATTGCCGAAACATATTTATCAGTGCATTAAGAATCAGATTGATATCGATCGTGAGCCTTGCTTGCCTCCTACTGATTATCTTCTTTTCTATAAAGAGAAGAGTTAAGACATTTTCAACCGCCATATTCATTCGTACGATCTCAAAGGGCTATCTTCTCGCAGTGACAGCTTTTATCTCTTTTGCGAGCCTAATAGGAATAATCGGCTTTGTAAATTTCACATACCTCTTTACCCTTTTCCATAAGGTATTCTTCGATAACGACTTGTGGATTCTTAATCCTGCCGAAGACAATCTCGTCAATATTATGCAGGAACAGGTATTTGCGGATACCGCCCTTCTCATAGTTGTAATCTTTGTTATTCCCGCTCTCATTCTTGCAGTCGCAAGTTTTATTTCGCTAAAAAAAGTCAGAAGCAGCGATAACGCTTAACTTCTGACTTTCAGTAAAGGTTCAATTAGAATTGAATTTAGTTTTATTTCTTCTCGGAGTCACAACAACTGTGATTCGAGTTTCCCTTATGTGGGCAACATCCTCCGCTTGAACATCCGATACATGTCTTACCTCTTTTTTTCGATATGTATATGTATCTAATTGCCAAGATGAGTATAGCTGCTACTATAAGACCTATTATTATATCTGCCATTTCTTACTCCGATCCTATTGCTTTTCAAGTAAGTGTTCATAACATACTCGAATTTTGATTTATTTAATGGTTCTATGCGTGGCTGCCTTCCAGTGCATATTCTGCAACCAGCTTTTTCTTAGTATTGTTGATCAGATAGATAATGATTGCTGCAAATATTAGAACCGCACATAGTCCGCCGACGAATCCAGGTCCAAAAGAGCCTGTCGTTACAAGTGTTCCTATTTGATATACAAGGAATCCTACTGTATATCCGGTTCCCATCTGAAGTCCGATTGCTCCCCAGAGCCATTTCTTGCTTCTAAGCTCAGAGTTCATAGCTCCGATTGCAGCGAAGCATGGTGGTGTGTAGAGGTTGAACATCAGGTATGCAAGAGCGGCTACTCTTGTTATAGCTACTACTGCAGCTACATCCTGTCCTGCACCTTCCATCATAGCAAGTTCGTCTGTGTTAATGAGATTTTCAATACCTACAAATCAAACCGCCTAAGTTCCTACTACGTTTTCTTTTGCGATGAATCCCGTAACTGCTGCTGCAGCCAGCTGCCAGCTTAGTACTCCAACGATTGGAACCAAGAGGTATGCGAATGGGTGTGCCATCGATGCCAATATCGAATTGCTTGCTTCTCCTGCAACGCTGAAGTTCCATGTGAAGCTCTGCATAACTTGAACTGCTGTATTACATACGAGTATGATTGTTGCAGCTTTTACAACATATGCCCAGCCACGGTTAAGCATGGACATTACAGCCAACTTGATGCTTGGTATCTTGTATTCAGGCAGCTCGAGGATAAAGAAGGATTTACGAGCCTTGTATCCTGTGATTGCGTTAATAAGAAGTGCTCCAAGGAATATCAAAGCGATTCCTACAAAGTACATTACCGGTCCTACCCAAGTTTCTTCTGGGAAGAAAGCGCCTGCAAAAAGAGCTATAACAGGTAGTTTCGCTCCGCAAGGCATAAACGATGCAAGTACAGCCGTCGATCTTCTCTCACGTTCGTTACGAATAGTACGGCAAGCCATTATCGCTGGGATAGCACATCCTGTTCCTATTACGAAAGGAATTACAGATTTGCCCGATAATCCTACTTTCTTGAAAATAGGATCGAGGACTACGGAAGCTCTTGACATATATCCGCAATCTTCAAGAAGAGCAATCATAAAGTACATTACCATAACCAAAGGCAGGAATCCTATAACGGCTCCGACACCTCCGATAATACCATCAACGACTAGGGCGTAGAGCAAAGGATTTGAACTTCCCATTTTCGTGCCGATAAAGCCTTGGAAGGTCTCAATCCAGCCGACGAGGCCGTCTGCGATCATCGGTCCGACC
>CAYFWG010000013.1:0-10358 GCA_964346775.1 uncultured Mogibacterium sp. | reverse complement strand
CAAAATACGAAAAACATTACAGCTGCAAATATTATCAATCCAGCGATAGGGTTAGTCAGGACTGTATCCACTACGTCGCTCTTGTTTACATCCTTTGTAAGAACTTGACGAGCTTCAACCTGTGATACGACCTTATTTACAAACTCGAAACGCTTTTGATCCGCCAATTCAACAGATTTCTTATCTGTCAAATCTACTCCCTCTTCAACATAAGGAGCCTTTTGTCCTTTGCCAAGCAAAGGCATACTTACTTCTATTATTTCTTTTAGACCCTTTTTTTCAGTTGCAACAGTTTCTACTACAGGGCATCCAAGAAGTTCGCTTAGATTTTTGACATC
The DNA here is from genome assembly GCA_964346775.1 of uncultured Mogibacterium sp. Classification (GTDB taxonomy): domain Bacteria; phylum Bacillota; class Clostridia; order Peptostreptococcales; family Anaerovoracaceae; genus Crickella. The sequence goes on along the minus strand of CAYFWG010000013.1, from coordinate 10,020 downwards.
TATCTTTGTCTTTTTGCTGTCATTGATATCAGTCTTGTTCAATGCTACAACGACAGGAATCCCGAGTTCAAGAAGCTGTGTTGTGAAGAACAAACTTCTTCCCAGATTAGTCGCATCTGTGATATTAACGATTAAATCTGGTTTCTCATCTTTGATATATTTGCTTGTTATACTCTCTTCCGATGTATACGGTGACATCGAGTAAGCTCCCGGAAGGTCAACTGCAGTCAACTCTATTCCGGAAGGGCAAAATTCCTTTTTGACAGGATATTCTTTTTTCTCTACCGTAACTCCTGTCCAGTTGCCCACACGTTCCCTTCGACCGGTAAGGGCATTGTAAATAGTAGTCTTTCCACTATTCGGATTTCCGGTCATTGCAATTCTCATAATTTTTTCCTCCATATATCTGCCTCTGTTCTTTTGGGTCATACGATTATCGCTTCTGCAAGCTGAGAATCTATATTGTACCTGGCATCTTTGATAGCAATTACGCAATTTCTTTTCTTACGAGAAACGACAGCTATTTTTTCACCGGCGTAGCATCCAAGTCTCAACAGAAAACCGATCAGGTCTTCGTCATCGACCTGAATATTTTTTACAATATAATCTTTGTTGAGGTCCGCTTCATTTAACGTCATGTTTCTCTCCGTTCAAGCTATCAAATAGTCCATTTTTATTTTGTCTTATGGAATATAACACTTTTTAGTTAGCTATGTCAAACTTAATTAGCATTAATTAATAATATTTTTGACTTATTTACTATTATCCCTGTTTATGCTGTTCGCATTAGAATTTCAGCAAAATAAAAAAGCATCCTCAAACGAGAATGCTTTGGGTAATATGCAAAATTATGTGAAAACCAACCGCCTATTTCAATTGACTATTTCATTTGCCTATTTCTATGATAGCCTACTTAAGAATTATAGTGTCATTCAAAGATGCAGGCTCTTCAGCCATCTTCTTGAGGCTATCGGATAAATCGGAAATAGTAGCCTGTTCAGGATTGCTTATCTTAAGCTCCTTTTCTGCTCCTTCTTCTTTCTCCGGTATAACTATAGTAGGAGCCTTCTTATCTTCTGAGCTATCTGCAGGGCTAAGCTCTTTTTCGATAGAAACGATATCGCTTCTGTCCATGTCAGGCAGAAGGTCAAACTCGTCAGCACCAAGTCTCGAAAGTTCTGTATCGAGCATTCTCTTGAAGTTTGCCTTGAGTCTTTCAACCTTGTTCTTTAGAACGATATGCTCATCATTGAGTTTTCTTACCGATACCTTTGCATCGAGAAGCATATTCTCAGCTTCCAATTCAGCATCTCTCATAATCAGCTCAGCTCTTCTCTCTGCACTTGCAGAAATATCAGCCATAAGTTTCTTTGCTGTCTCCAGAGTATCGATCATAGCTGTATCCGATCTCTGAGCTTCTTCGAGCTGCTTCTCAAGGGATTTAATTTTGTGAGCCATGGATCTGTTGTCATTCAAAACTTTTTCATAGTCTACAACGATGAGATCCAGAAATTCATCTACCTCTCTTGAATTGTATCCTCTTTTGTCGCGACTGAATTCTTTCTTGTCGATATCAATTGGCATAATCATAGTGTGAAACCTCTACCTTTCTACATATATATTTACATTCCTGAACGCTTATTTATTTCCACGGATTCGATTTATCCGGCTTACCGGCTTCCGTAGCTCTGTCCAGCTTTGCGTTAATATTAACATTTTCTGGAGCAAATACAAAAATATTCTGGCTTACTCTCTGTACTGTTCCGCGCAAAGCGGTCGTTGCTCCACCGAGGAAATCGAACATCCTACGCGCTAATTCGGTCTCCACTCTTTCGAGGTTTACGATGACCGGCTTACGCGATCTAAGATTATCTACGAGCTTCTTGCACTCCTCGATATTCTTAGGCTCTATTACTATCATCTTGAATGGGCCTGACTGATTCATAGATGCCTTGATGTCAGGGTGGAAATTACTCGATGCGGAAATCGGAGGAGCTACCTCAGAAAAAGCCTTGTGGCTTATTCCTGTGTCCAGCGGTTCTTCTCTACTCGAAAAGTCCGACATTGTTTCACTCGGTCTGATCTTGTAGCGATCGATTTCTTCTTGCGATATTTCATAATCGTCGTCGAATTCGTCACCAAGTCCAACTAAATCCTTCATTTTATCCATTAAACCCATAGCAGTTTCCTCCGTTTTGCTTTTGAATAATATTGTTTCGATTATTTGTAATTCCTAGGTCCGAATATCGAACTTCCGACTCTTATCATCGTTGAGCCTTCTTCAACAGCGACCTCGAAATCTCCCGACATACCCATTGAGAGATGTACTGGAAATAATTTGTCTTCCGGCAAGTCCCACGTCTTCATTTCTTCAAACAAGAGCTTTGCTTCCTTGAAATACGGTCTTGAATCCTCCGGATCTGTAGCAGCTGGAGGAATGCACATCAGTCCGCATACGCGAATATTCTCACATTCTTCCAATATCTCTTCAGTTATAGATTTGAGCTCCGATGCGGGAATTCCGCCCTTTGTTTCTTCCATAGCTGAATTAATCTGAATTAGTACATCCATGCGTTTGCCAATAGCTTTGGCTCTCTTATCTATTTCATGAGCCAATTTCAAAGAGTCCACGGAATGTATCAGCTCGACCTTATCTATAATGCTTCTGACTTTGTTAGTTTGAAGCTGTCCTATAAAATGCCAGTGAACAGGCTTCACATCTTGATATTTCTCAAGTAGTTCCTGAGCCTTGTTCTCTCCAATATCGCTCGCTCCAGCCTCTATAGCTTGATTTATCTCATCGGCAGTCCTTGTCTTAGTTACACCGATAAGGACCACATCTTCCGGTCTTCTTCCAACTCTTAATGCTGCGTCATCTTTCTTTTGCAGCACTTCCATGTATTTATCTTTTATACTCATCTTAATTTCTTCTTAAGCTGATTGCTTATTTCGATTCTTCAATAGTTTTTTCTGACGGTGAGGCAACAACCTCATCATATACACTGAGTGTTTCCACATAGTTACCACCATCATCGACAAAAAGGTCTGAGAATACTACGCTCTGTTCGCCGTCATCAGCCTTAACTGCTATCGGCTTGAAGATATGTTCTCCCAAATTATTCTTGATAATGACGCCTTTTTTGCCCTTCTTTTCTATGATACTGGAGTTTCTTATTATAAGACCTTCTCCTTTTTCATAGGTAACAGTTGTGTCCAGACTTCTTATCTTAAGCAGCCCTACAAAATAACTCTTGCAAGAAAGAATTACCTGGGACTGTTCTTTTCCATGTTTTACAGAGTACACCTTCACCGGAACGTCTTCATCGTTCATGTTGATCGTTACGGTCTTGCCCTCTGTGTATTTTTCAGCTCTTTCCTTATCTAGGTAAAAAACAAGGTACCATTTTGCGTTCCTTGTCACCTTAAACAGAGGATCTCCCTCTGCGCACTTGCCATTCGCTGCCTTTTGCATAGGCAAATCGGTAAGTGACTCGAGGTCGGATTCTTTGAGCTTATCGAGGTTCTCGGTTGTAAGTTTACCTTCGGCTCCATCGAGGTAGTAGCTTACATATCCTGCCTCTTCAGAAACTCCATCTTTAGTCTTCTTTGCCGACTTTCCGAGAGTCGATAGAATAGAAGTATATCTATTGTTTTCGGTTTCAAGTCCCTCACCGCTGATTTCTACAACCTGAGTTCCACCTTTGATCAGCTTGTCGGGATCCGCTAGTCGGTTAACAGTACCAGGACTGTTTGCAACGTACACAGTCTCATCTCGTACTATATACGCTTCTACTTCATCCGTTACAGTGACTTCGCCTGTTTTCGCGATATATGTCTTCTCGAGAAGACCCTTAAGTGATGGAATTATATAAACAACCAAGGCACAAAGAGCTATAAGCGTCAGATATATTATTAATGATATCGTCCTCTTTCTCTTCATATCCGCCTCTCCAATTGATTATACAATAATAAAACCATTGAATACAATATGTATTCAAGTAAGGTATAAGCTTTACTATATACAGTATTTATCCAAAACAGCCTTTTCTTTCTTGCTCAATTTCAGTTCTCTGTTGAGATACTTTTCAAAAAGATCGGGCCGTTTTTCCTTTGTTAGTTTCAGGGATTGCTCCCATCTCCATAACGCTATCTCCTGATGGTTGCCCGAAAGCAAAACCTCAGGAACTTCTTTTCCTTCAATCTCTCTCGGCTTTGAGTAATGAGGATATTCGAGGAGTCCGGAATAAATCGATTCATCCATTGCAGATTCTTCACTTGCCAAAACCCCGTCGATAAAGCGTGCGACTGTGTCGATAAGCACCATCGCAGGAAGTTCTCCTCCTGTAAGTACGTAGTCTCCTATAGAAACTTCTCTAGCTCCGATCAACTCCAGTACCCTCTCATCGACTCCTTCGTAATGCCCGCACAAAATCGTTATCTCTTCTTTTGTAGCAAGGTCACCTGCCATCTCGCCAGAAAGCATTTCTCCACGAGGAGACATATACAGAACCTCACCTCCAAAGTCGTTCTTTTTGCATGCATCAAGTATAGGCTGTACCTGCATGACCATGCCGGCTCCGCCTCCATAGGGAGTATCGTCCACTCTGTTGTGCTTGTCTTCAGTATATTCCCTAATGTCCACTATTTGAACATCCAATATTCCGTTCTGTATCGCCCTTCCCAGCATGCTCGCCTTGAGCGGCTCGAACATCTCTGGAAAAATCGTAAGGATATTAATTCTCATCTCGATATTTTCACCAAAACCGATAAATAACTAAATAAATCCTGGTATAAGTTCTACTTCGATAGTCTTATTCTCAGAATCTATCTTTTTCATAAAAGCATCTACAGCAGGGATCAAAACCTGTTTGCCTTCGTCGGTTTTGACATCCAGTATGCTCTGAGCAGTGTTTTGAATCACGTCCTGAAGAATTCCTACAGTCTCCCCTGTTGGCAGATCTACAACCCTATAACCGATTATATCTCTTACATAGTGCTCTCCCTCGGGAAGTTCCTCGAGTTCATCCGCCTCTACGAAAATCTCCATGCCTTTAATCTCTTCGGCAGCGTTCCGGTCATCGATGCCCTCGAACCAGATAACAGGAGAGCTCTTCTGGTATCTGATATTTTTGACGAGAACATTCATGTCTTTAGATATTCCTTGACTCTCAACATCGTCTTTTGTGTTTTTTGATACACGTTTCAGAAGGAGGACTTTGCCCTCCTTCAAATTGTCCGAATCATATGAGTAAGGAAATACTTTTACTTCACCTTTTATCCCCACCGCCGAAGTGATTCTGCCAATATTAACTAAATCTGATTGATCTTTAGTCTTCAATTATCTCAACCGTGACCATCAGGTCTTGTTTGATTGCGGCAGCCTTGACGACAGTTCTCAGTGCCTTTGCAATGCGTCCTGATTTGCCAATTATCTTGCCAATATCTTCTTTTGCCACCTGCAATTTAACGACGACATTCTTGCCGTTAACTTCCTCGGTGACTTTAACCTCATCAGGTCTTGACACAAGTGCTCTGGCAATTATTTCTACTAAACTTGCCATTGCTACATCCTTCCTTATTTAATAGCTCCAGATTTCTTGAGCAATGCTCTTACAGTGTCTGTAGGCTGAGCTCCTGTTGCAAGCCATTTCTGAGCTGCTTCAGCATCGATTTTGATTTCTGCAGGATCCTTTAGCGGATCATAAGTTCCGATTTCCTCGATAAATCTGCCGTTTCTAGGTGTTCTTGAATCTGCAACAACAACTCTGTAAAAAGGCTTCTTGTGTGCTCCCATTCTCTTAAGTCTGATCTTAACCATTTGTAATTTCCTCCTTGATTTGTTCCTTCTTGTTTATTATTTCCCGTGTTTCCACAGGTTATTAACTAGTATTAATTGGTATTATCTTATAATAATTTGTTATGAATATATTTCGAATGAAGTTCGATTACAGCCCAAATAAATTTTGCTTACATTCCAAAATTCTTCAGCATGCCTTTGGCTTTTCTCGAGTTCGGATTTGCCAAAATCTTAGTCATTTTCTTCATCTCGTCATATTTCTTTATGACCTGGTTGACCTCTTGAACAGTGTGTCCCGAACCAGAGGCTATTCTCTTCCTCCTAGATGCGTTGAGTACACCAGGCTCTCTTCTTTCACCCTTTGTCATTGACAGGATAATAGATTCCATCTTTTGAAGTTCTTTCTTTCCCTGGTCGATGTCCAAATTCTTCTTATCTTTTGCGGATATTCCAGGTATCATATCGATTATCTTGCCGAGTCCGCCGAATTTATTCACCTGTCTCATCTGATCCAGGAAGTCTTCGAGGTCGAATTTGTTCTTGCGTATCTTCTCTTCGAGTCTTTTTGACTCTTCCTCATCGAAAGCATCTTCCGCCTGTTCAATAAGAGACATGATATCTCCCATTCCCAGTATTCTCGACGCGATTCGGTCTGGATGGAAGGCTTCCAGCGCGCTATATTTCTCGCCTGTTCCCATGAACTTGATCGGTTTGCCAGTTACAGACTTTACGGACAAAGCCGCTCCGCCTCTTGAATCACCGTCCATCTTAGTCATGATTACGCCGTCGACTCCCAAAGCTTCGTTGAATCCAGTCGCTATGTTGACAGCATCCTGACCTGTAAGAGCATCTACGACGAGAAGAATCTCATGCGGTCTTGCGGATTTCTTCAAGACTTTAAGTTCGTTCATCAGCTCCTCGTCTATCTGAAGACGACCTGCTGTATCTATGATAAGGACATTGCATCCTCTTCTTTGCGCTTCCTTGATTCCCGCTTTTGCAATCGCCTCGGGATCTTTCGAGTCTTTGATGGTAAATACAGGAGTATTTACCGCTTTGCCGACTATCTCGAGCTGATCTATAGCTGCAGGTCTATATACGTCGCATGCACACAGCATAGGGCTCTTTCCGACCTGCTTGAGGTATGATGCAAGCTTGCCTGCTGTCGTCGTCTTTCCTGTTCCTTGCAAACCGACAAGCATAAGTACGGTGAATCCGCTTGGGGAAAATGTGAGCTTACTGTTAGCTCCTCCCATCATGCTCTCAAGCTCGTCTTTGACGATTTTGACAACCATCTGATCAGGACTGAGGCTCTTGAGTACACCTGCACCGAGTGCTTTTTCTTTGATAGAAGCTACGAAATCCTTAACGACTTTAAAGTTGACGTCAGCTTCGAGGAGTGCCATCTTGACAGCTCTCATCGCATTATCGAAATCCTTTTCGGATATTACTCCCTGTCCTTTGAGATTTCTGAACGCGCCTTGTAATTTTTCTGAAAGTCCTTCAAATGCCATAAATACTACTCCGCTAACTCCTCAATAGTCTTGATGATAAAATCCTTATCATCATCAGTTATATCCATTTCTTCGAGATAGGTTATTGCCCTATCCGCCTTTGTTTTGTTTGCCTTGTATGAAGCTATCAAGCCTAATTTGTTCTCAAGCTCTTCAAGATAGGCTTCCGATTTCTTAAGAGTATAATGTACGGCCTGCCTTGTCATCCCGAGTTCTGCTGCAATCTCAGAAAGAGACATATCGTCCTCATGATAAAGCTGCATAACTTCTGCTTGCTTCTCTCTTAACAGTGCTCCGTAGAAGTCGTACAGAAGGCTCGCATATTGAACTGTGATTGTTGCTTCTTTCATACCGACGTATTCTAACATAGGCATGTACAGCTGTCAATCATTTTATTTGACAGCCTCACATAAAAACAAAGCAAGGGCATCTGCCCTTGCTTTGCTATAAAGTTCTTATACTGAGTTTATTACTGAAAAATTATATTTTCCCAGCCTTGATTCCGATTATTCTACCAATCTTATGCAACATCCTTCGAAGCGAAGTGTGTAATTGCATGAATCACAGCTACTGCAGCCAGTATTCCGAATGCTATATATGGAGTTGCTCCTACAAGAGATCCTGCTATTGTAGACATTTCCATGCCTGCACCCTTTCCTACAACAATACCTGCTACTCCTGCTACTCCTGCCAATATTGCTGCAACACCTGCTGCCTTATTCTTTTTGCCGAACGAGAGAAGTGCCGCGATAACCGCAAGTACTCCTGCAGCAAGTCCAGCTCCGCTTCCGATTCCTCTGTTTACAAGTTCCTTGGTGATTACGGCTCCGGAATCACCTTGATATTCTCTTCCTACGCCTACAGCATCAAGACTCTTATCAAACAAGAGGTGTCCGTTAGGATCGTTGAAGTTGTCGTCGTTCTTAAATCTCTCAAGAATACTCGTCAGGCCTCCGTTAGGCTCTGTTGCCATCAATTTGGCAAGTCCGTCTCTTACTTGTTTTTCGCCGTCTTCATACTCAGCAAGTTTCGCTTTTCCGTCTGCAAGTTGTTTTTCCCCTGCAGCAAGTTCAGCTCTTCCTTCAGCGAGCTTTCCAGGTGCAGCCGCAAATGTTGCGAGCGACTTTCTCAGTTCTTCTCTACCTGCCGCAAGCTGACCAGCTGCCGCATTTAATTTGCTCTGTCCCTGCTGTACTGTTTTCAGGCCTTGATTGTATGTTGCCTGAAGAGCAGGTATGAGCTGATTGTTGATAGCTACAACTTTCTGCATATTTACCCTGCTGTCGAAGTTATCGAAATCCATTACAGAAAGTGCTGGCGATGCAAGCATTTGAACTGCAGCCAAAGCGCCCTTTGCTTCCAGTTGCTTCTTAATCACAGGATTTGAAAGCATTCCGCCATAAGCTTGCTGTACTCCCGCAGCTATCTTAGCCTGGCCTGCCAGAAGTTTCTTATAACCTGCATCCCACGCAAGAAGAGGTGCCTTGCTTGCATCCAACGATCCAGCCTTCGTATTCAAAACGGTGGAAAGATCATTAAGATTTTTTTTCAAGTCTTCTGCAGCTTTTATAAACTCTTGATCGGTCGTCTCAGCTGCATTTGCTATCAGAATTCCCGAATAATGCTTAATACTAATATAAAGGGGCTCATCTAGCGTCTTTACCAGTTCGATCTTTGACCCAAGTGCATCAAATGTTCCTTTAATTGTACTGCTGCAGGTTACCCTTTTATCTTTAACTGTTTTTTGCAATGCTATATACTCATTCCTATCTTTTTCTTTCGGATCCCCGTCAGGAACTGCCAAGCGCTGATCCTCTTCCATGTCTCTATCGGTGAGAATCTTTTGTTTTCCATCGATAGCACTCTTAAGTGCGGAGGCCACTTGCTCAAGACCATTTTTAGCTCCATCAGCATTACCTGCAAATTCAGTGAGATTAACTTTCGCCATATCAAAACCGTCTATAAGGGCCAGAATTGCGTCATCATATTCCTTATAACTTCCTGCATTGTTCAGATTAGCCAGTAGGTTGGTTTTACCGGATAACTGCTCAACAAGAGCTATTTCTGCAGCCTGTTCGCCAAGCTGTCCAGTGATAATGGCCCTTGCCGGCTTCAATCCTGCATCGGACATATCTGTAGGTTCTTTTACAAAGCCAGGATGCCACTCCGATTCAAATCCACTATTGATGCTCTTAAGCCCATCTATAAGCTCTTTTAATTTCTGAAGAGAAGCTTTTCCGTCGTTTAAGTCGCTTACTCCTTCATCATAGGCCGCTTGCCCGACTGCAAGTTTTTTCTTACCGGCTTCAATCTTCGCAGGTGCAGCCTTGTACTCTGCTTCTCCGTCAGCAAGAGTCTTTCTGCCGTCTGCGAGTTTAATCTCACCGTCTTTTACTTGATCGAGGCCGTCAAGGTAGGCTTCCTCATTTTCTTGAAGCTCATTTATCCCATCCTCGAGTTTATTAAGATCAGCTGTTGTCTTCTTACCTTCTTCCTCCCAATAGCTTTTACACGCTAGTACATCAGTCAAATTGACTGCTCCTCCATAAAAGCCAAAAATTGCTGCTAAGATGAGAAGGACGCTTAATGTCTTTTTCATCACCCTTTTTCTCCTTTTTCCTTTGTTATTATCTTATAAAAATAAGCTATAAAAAGTCAGGCTTTCGCCTACAATATTGTTTACATTTTAACATTCCCACCAGATAGTGT
>CAYFWG010000012.1:12869-14274 GCA_964346775.1 uncultured Mogibacterium sp. | reverse complement strand
CTGAGAGATGAACCGACTCGAGTGCAACATCATCTGGCACATCGAGGTCAATCGGTGCAAAGTTCCAAATTCCCTTCACTCCAGCTGCTACAAGTCTGTCAGCAACCTCTTGTGCATTTTCTCTGTTGACGCAGATAATTCCTATATCGATGGATACATCCTTGATGTATTTCTCGATTTCGGCATAATCCATAACCTCGACATCGTTGATCCAGTTACCTATGATCTTCGGATTAACATCGAAAAGACCCATGATATTAAAACCTATCTTATAATAATAGGTGTAATTGGTAATTGCCTGTCCGAGGTTTCCTACTCCTACGACTACTGTCTTATACTCTCTGTCGAGACCGAGGATTCTGTTGATCTCCTTGTAGAGTTTGTCAACCTCGTAGCCGTATCCCTGCTGGCCGAATTCGCCAAAGGTATTGAGGTCCTGTCTTATCTGAGACGCTGTATAACCTATCTGTTCGCTAAGTTCAGTGGATGAAATCTTCTTAATGCCTTTGCTTTGAAGTATTCCCAGATAGCGTCTATATCTTGGGAGTCTTCTGATAATCGCATTCGATACTCTAATGTTCTTTCCCATTTTGTTTTCTTCCTATTTTGATTTAAATTTTTAATTCAAACTACTTGTTCTCTTCGATGTACTTTACGATGTCTCCGACAAGTGTGAAATCCTCTGCAATGTCGTCTGGAATCTCAAGTCCGTATTCCTGTTCAATTGCGAGAATAATTTCGACAGCATCCAAAGAATCAGCTTCGAGATCCTTCATAATGTCTGTGTCCATTGTAATCAGTGAGCCATCTAAGTCCAGTTTATCAATTATTAACTCTTTAACTTTTTCAAATACCATTTTTGTTCTCCTTATCTTTCGTATACCTGAATTATAAAGGACTAACCTTTACTAATCAATAGATTTTGTATTTTTTTTCACAATGTTGTCAAATTTTACATAAAATTTTACAATTTTTAGGGAAAAAAGTCTTCCTTTTTCGGAAAAAATTTCCGAATTGTTCGATTTTTAGTGTTGAAGCTCCATAATTAGTGTTGCAGCTCCATCCATTCGTCGTAAAGCGTGGCAACTTCCTCTTCGTGCTTCTCCATCAATGCCGCCTGCTCCTGAAGCCATTCATACCTGTGCAGGTTGTCCGAATCGCACATCGCCACTTCGATGTCAGCAATTATTCCTTCGAGTTCGTGAATATTTGTCTCGATTTCTTCTATACGCCTGCTTCGTCTTCTCTGCTCGGCCTCAGCCTTCTTCTTGGCTTCTCTTTCTGCCTCTGCAGACCTTACTATTGCTATCGTCCTGTCCTGCTCGCTTGCCTGACTAGACTTAGCCCTGCCACGAACTGAGTGTTCTGCATTTTCTGAATGTCCTGAATGTTCCGACTCTTCTAT
>CAYFWG010000012.1:5161-12859 GCA_964346775.1 uncultured Mogibacterium sp. | reverse complement strand
CGCCTGTCTTCTCAAGATAGTAGTCAAAATTTCCTTTGTATTCTACCAGTCCGTCACCCGTCAATTCAAGTATTCTATCGGGTATACCCGTGAGCAGATATCTGTCGTGGGATACGATTATAAGTGTTCCTTTGAACTCTTTCAAAGCAGACTCGACGATTTCCTTGGAGGTGATATCCAGGTGGTTGGTAGGCTCGTCCAAAACAAGAGTGTTCGCTCCCGAAAGCATAAGTTTGAGAAGTGAAAGCTTTGCCTTTTCTCCTCCCGAGAGTGATCCTACAAGCTTGAAGACATCATCTCCCTTGAAGAGAAATCTCCCGAGAAGGGACCTCATCTCCGTGTCTGTATATAGGTGATAGGTGTTCTTCATCTCTCCGAGAACGGTCTCATTGTCATCGAGTAGCCTCTGTCCCTGGTCGTAGTAGCCAAAGTTGACATTATATCCTACCTTGATGTATCCGCTGTCCGGCTTCTCCTTGCCCGTTATTATCTTGAGGAAGGTCGTCTTGCCGATTCCATTATCGCCGATTATACATATCCTCTCACCACTTCTTATATTGCACGATACATCTTTGAAAAGCGTTCTGTCTCCGAAACTCTTGGAAAGATCCTCGGTTATCAGGACTTCTGTTCCGCTCTTATAATCGGTATCGAATGAGAGTTTCATCGCCTCGTCTTTGGATTGAGGTTTTGAAATAGGAGTGATATGGGAAAGCCTTTTCTCCCTGGACTTCGCCCGCTTTGCCAGATGCTCTGTTCCGTGCTGTTTGAACTTGCGGATCATCTCTTCCTGTCTTGCGGTTTCTTTTCTTTGCTTCTCGTATTCCCTCCTCATCGCTTCGAGGCGCTCTGCCTTCTTGACGACAAAGTCGGAATAATTTCCCGTATATGATTCGAGATTTCCGTCGTTCATGTCGTATATCTGAGTGACTATTCGGTCGAGAAAATATCTGTCATGCGATACTACGAGAATCGTACCCTGGTATGACCTGAGATAGCTTTCAAGCCAAGCCAGCATCTTGAGGTCGAGGTGGTTGGTCGGCTCGTCGAGGATGAGAATATCGGGCCGTTTGAGGAGCATGCACGAAAGCGCAAGTCTTGTCCTCTCTCCTCCAGAGAGCTTGTCCGTACTCTTCTCAAGCTCCGCTCCGCTAAATCCCATGTGTTCGAGTATCGCTTTGAGTTCGCTTTTGTATGTGTATCCGCCCTTTTTCTCGTACTCTTCCATCAGGGCTGTGTATTCTTCAAGATCCTTGTCGAATGTCGGGCTCATGTGGTCGGATATTTTCTCGCTCAGTTTGCGGATATCCTTCTCCATATTGTATAGATGCTCGAAGGTTTTGCGGGCTTCCATTTCGACAGTTCCGCCAGAAACAAAATTGCTCTTCTGCTTCAAATATCCTATTGTAAGTCCGCCCCTGATATATAGATTGCCCGAAGTTTGCTCCAGCTCTCCCGAAATAATCTTGAGGAGAGTTGTCTTACCTGCACCGTTCGGGCCGACAATTCCGATTCTGTCATTCTTATTTATATTGAAAGAAATGTCATCGAGGATGACATCTGTTCCGTAGGTTTTATTGATATTTTTGCCGGAAATTATCAGCATTAAAATTCAATCTCCATAAATAAGAATAAGTTAAAATTCGAGCGACGGGTCGGCATCGAGATCGAGTCCCGACCTCTCGCCGTTAATATATCCATAATATGCGGCTACAGCTATCATTGCCGCATTGTCGGTACAGAGTATAGGGCTTGGCCTCAGCACCTCTATATCGTGCTCTGAAGCCTTAAGAGAAATAAGCTCCCTGAGCCTAGTATTTGAAGCTACACCGCCTGCCATTACCAGTCTTTTCTGATCGTACTTTGTGGCCGCTGCAATCGCTTTGTCTGCAATAACCTCAACTACGGCTTCCTGAAAACTCGCAGCAACATCTGCGACATTGATTCTCCTGCCAGCCTGTCTTTCCTTGTTCAGATAGCTGAGAGCCTGTGTCTTGAGTCCAGAAAAACTAAAATCAAAACTTCCCGGCTCCAGATATACCCTCTTAAAATCCACAGCCTCTCGGTTTCCCTCTCTGGCCGCCTTGTCGATCTTGGGGCCGCCAGGGTATCCGAGACCTATGACTCTTGCAATCTTGTCAAAAGCTTCTCCTGCTGCATCGTCTCTGGTCTCTCCGAGCTTCTCGCACATATTGTACTGGGGAACATTCACTATATTGGTATGTCCGCCCGAAACTACAAGTGCCATAAATGGCGGTTCGAGTTCAGGATGTTCAAGATAAGCAGCGGCAATATGTCCTTGCATGTGATTCACGCCGAAAATCGGAATGTCGAGTGCATAAGAAAGGCTCTTAGCAGCCGCAACTCCTATGATAAGAGCACCCACAAGTCCAGGTCCATATGTCACGCCTATAAGGTCTATATCCGCCAGCTCTATGCCAGCCTCTTTGATCGCCTTGTCGATCGTGTTGTTGATCTCCTCGAGGTGTTTCCTCGAAGCGATCTCTGGAACGACACCGCCGAACTCCGTATGTATATTTATTTGCGAACTTATTGCATTGCTAAGAAGCTGACGTCCGTCAGCTGTTACTGCAGATGCTGTTTCGTCGCAGCTGGTCTCTATTCCAAGTGTAATAAATTTGCCGTCTTTCATTTATAAAATCTCTATTTCAACTTCGAGTGCGTTTATTTCCTTATTCATGAGAAGAGCATCCTCGTTATTGTCGCTGTAGTATCCTCTTCTGGTTGAAACCGTGGTAAATCCGAACTTCTCGTACAGATTTATCGCAGCTGTATTTGTCTTTCTAACTTCCAAGGTAATCAGTTGACAGTAGTTTTCTTTGCAATAATCGACGAGGTGAGATAGAAGCGCTTCTCCTACTCCCTGCCCTCTGTATTCCTCTAAAACAGCTATGTTATTAAGCTGTGCCTCACCTGACAATATCCAAGCATCGACATATCCGATTCTTTCGCCGTCTTTTTCGGCTACTATAACATAGGCTTTTTCGTTCTGTGTTACATCGTGGGTAATCGCCTTCGCACTCCACGGTGTATTTGAACTTTCAACTTCTATTCGTGATATGGCAGGAACATCGCTCAGCTTTGCCTTGCGTATAATTACCTCTTTGTTCATATCGGTTTCCTCTTAAATTACAGATTCTTAATTCTCAAGCTGAGAGTTCCCTCTCTTAGCCTCTGCTCGGCTTCCGAAAGCCTCATATATTCGGGCATAAGCTCGTCGTAGCTGAGAGTATCGCCTTCCTTCACCTTGACAGCCGCCAACATGGCGATATTTCTCGCACTTTGATATCTTGCATCCTTGTCTGCAAGCACGTAGTTATCAGAGTTCCCCTCCATACCGTCTTTGATGATATCTTCGTAAGCATCTACTCCGTCTCCAGTAAAGCAAACTCTTCCCCTGCATTCAGACGAGAGAATTTCGAGCATCTCCTCTATCATGTATTGTCTATCTTCTCCGAGTTTGGCGAGTGGAAGCTCTTTGCCATTCTGCCAAATTCCAGAATATATTTGATGCCTTCTCGCGTTTATCATCGGCACGATTATATCGCTCGATTCGTATCTTTCGTCGAGGCCTATTCCAGTAGCCATCGCTTCGAGCGACGAAACTCCTACGCAAGGGATCTTCAATGCCTGTGCAAGAGTTCTTGCCGATGTCACACCTATCCTTATTCCAGTAAAAGAGCCAGGGCCTATAGATGCGGCAACATGGGTAAGGTCTTTTTTGGTTTTGCCTGCCTCGTGGAGTGCCTTGTCCGATAGCTCGATAATCTCCCTGAGGTGGTTCATCTCTCCGTCAGATTGAGCACAAAAACACCTGCCGTCACCGTCTATGACAGCCGCCGAAGCGTGTTTACCCGTTGTCTCGATTGCAAGTATAAGCATTGGTCTCTCTTTTGTTATTCTTTTTTTATTCTCTATTTATTATTTCTTTTAATGTTCTATTGTGACGATTCTTTCGCCTTCTTTGCTTCCGTATTCGAGCTTGATAATAATCGCGTCGCTTGGAAGCACGTCGGCGACTATATTTGCCCACTCGATAATGCATACTCCGTCACCGCCAAGGTATTCCTCAGCGCCAGTGTCGAGGAGTTCGTCACCGCTTCCGAGGCGGTACACATCGTAGTGGTAGAGCGGAATCCGTCCACTTCTATATTCTTTGACAATTGTAAAAGTCGGACTGCTTATATTCTCGGTCACGCCGAGTCCTTCGGCGATATAACCGGTCAAAGCTGTCTTTCCTGTCCCGAGGTCTCCAAGAAGGGCAATGACATCGCCCGCATCGATGTCTTTTGCCAATAAGTAGCCCAAGGCCCTTGTTTCTTCTTCGGATTTTATTTTGATTGTTTTCTTTCCTAAGTTTTTCAACTGTGTTTTCTAAGCCTTCTTATGTTCAACGATGATATTCTTATGAAGAAATCCCGACAACCTCTTGTACAGTATGAAAGTGAGCAAAGAGTTTACTCCCAATTTGATGAGGTTGAAAGGCAGTATTATGGTCGGAATCATTGCAATTACGGCTTTGATCGGAGCACCCATAAATAAAGGTGTTACGATAAGATTCATTCCGCACATAATTATTGTGCCGACTACGACCGAAATTACCAGGGATTTAACAGCCATTTTCCTTGTTTTGTCTTTGTTATACATTGCGCCTATCAAAACAGCCACGACTCCCGTTGCGATAAAGTGCATGATGAAACCGTAGATTCCGTCGCCTCCCAGGACGAATGCCTGGATGAAGCATACTACGAAAGTCACCAGCAATCCCGGAATCGGTCCGAATGCGAATGCCGTAATATAGATTGGTACATCTGCTGGATCGTACACCAGGAAAGGTGCAGGTGGGAAAGGTATCCTCACGATCAGCAGTAGAACTACCGAGATGGCTGTCATCATTGCCAGCCTGGCTAACATAGCCGCACTGATTTTACTTTTGTTCATAACATATTCCTCCTATAAATTATTAGATGGAATCTGTCAGGCAAGAATAATGACCCTGACGAGAAGTCAAGGCCATACATTACAAAATACGTAACGTCTCGTTTCTTTCATCCGGACTATACCGTCGGTACTGGATTCTAACCGGTTCAGCTTTAGCTCGTGGACTACACTTTCGTGATCACCACCGGTGTGGACTTTCACCACGCCCTGAAACAGATATTCGTTTACTCGCAGCAGATTGAGTAGATAGCACGAGCATAGATGCGGGCCATCTTCTTAAATGACTCTACGCTCATCCTCTCATCAGCCTGGTGCATTGTATCCTCTTCGCCCGGGAACAGTGCCCCGAACGCTAGAGTATTATTGATTAGCTTGGCATAAGTGCCGCCCGGTTCTACATTCGGTTTGCTTTCTGTATCACCTGTTTCGTCGACATATGCCTTAAGCATTTTCTCTACCATAGGATCGTCTAGACTGAGGAAGACAGGTCCTTCGTGTGCATTCTTAACGATGCCTATCTTTGTGTATTTGATCGTTTCCTCGATTCCTCCATAAACTTCCGTGTCCGTGCAAGATACCGGGTATCTGATGTTTACGGTTACGCTCGCAAGTTCTTCGCTAAAGCTTGCCATTCCGACGTTGAAAATCAGCGGTCCTGAAGGGTCATCCCTAAATGCGCATCCGATTTTCTCGCCGTTATAGTTGAATCCTATGAATTCGTTGTATGCTGAAATAAAGTCGTTCAGCTCGACGTTTGCAAATTCGACTCTGCCGAGGAAGTCCATCATTATGCTTATAGCATTGAGTCCAAGGTCAGGATGTGCGCCGTGAGCGGCAAGTCCCTCTGCAGTTATGACAAGCGAGGAGCCTTGCTTCTTAGCTGTAACATTGTATCCCGTCTCCGCATGATAGAGATCGATCTTATTTCTAATTTGATTATAATCTTCTTCCGTGCCGGATACCACTGCTTTGGCAAGTCTAGGAACGATGTTAGGAGCTGTGCCCGATTCGAGCTTGGTCAACTTGAGCTCGTCCTTACCTGCTTTGTTGCTGAATTTCTGTGCAAGCTCAAAGATTAAACTTCCCATCTCTCCCTTACCAAGTGGGAATGTGCCGTCAGGGGTAAATCCCATAGCTGGCTGTCCAACCCTGTCGAGGTAGTAATACATTCCGTCTTTTTCTGTTTCTTCGTCGAGACCGAGAACCAGTCTTATAGTCTTCTTAGGAACGATTCCCTCTTCCTTAAGTGCCTTCATAGCATATAGGCATGCAATCAAAGGTCCCTTGTCGTCGGCAACTCCTCTTCCATATACGTAGCCATCTTTTTCAACCATTGTATAAGGATCGTTTGCCCATCCTGTACCCTCAGGTACTACGTCGACGTGTGCCGAAATTGCGACAACTTCCGGATCTTGAATTTCCTCGGAAGCTTTGAACTCGATATGTCCACCGTAATTATCGATGTTTACGGTCTCGAATCCCATGTCTTCTCCCAATTTCAGGGTATGTAGGAATGCCTCATGTATATCTCTACCAAAAGGTAACAGTTCTCCACCCTCAGTCTTAACCGGCTGTGAAAGGACGCTTTTCTTGGCGATAGATTCAGACAAAGTCTTAAGCATGTCGTCATTATAAGAGTCCAATCTCTCTAAATAACTCATTCTTATTCTCCTTCCTTTTTTTCAATTTGTTCAACATCGCTGGCTTTTTCAGCTTTTTTTGTAATATATTCGGATACTATCTTCCCCTTCTTGAGGGTAGATAAGTTAACTGACCTTATTATATTTCCGCTTTGGTCGAAATTGAATGTTCCTGTAACGCACTTGACGTTCTCGAAATCATATAGAGCTTCTCTGATATCCCTGCCCTCGATCGATCCTGCATTGTGAATCGCGTTAATGAGAAGCCAATAAGCGTCGTATCCCAGAGCCGCGTGGTCTGTCGGTGCATCGTCATTTCCGTATTTGTTGGCGTACTCGATCTGGAATTTCATGGTTTCTTCGGTCAGCTCTCTTGTAGCTTCGTTAGCACTGGAGAGGACTGATACATATGGGAAAACAACCTTGATATCCGGATGATTCTTCATCATGTCTACAAAGTCGTCTTCTCCCCAGTTTCTTGCGCCGAGGAAAACGATGTCCGTCATATTGTTTTTCTCTACCAAAGTAAAGAGCTTGTCCATCATCACTGTGCCCAGAGGAATATAGCAAACATCGGCATCTTTCTTCTTGATCGTTTTGAATGCTTTTTCGATATCTTCGTCGGTATCGCCAATCTCGAGATTAGCTACTATTGCGTCACTCTTCTTTCCTGCAAGCTTCTTGATCTTATCCTGGAAGCCCTCTACTGCAGCTGTTGTAGTTGTGTCATTTTTCAGTCTGGCTACGGCAATCTTCGTCGATCCGAGTTTCTCATATGCATATTCGGCAACACCTGCTCCGAGCTGGGAGCCTGTGAGACAAGACCTGAAATAGTATCTGTTGTTTTCTGTGATAAGAGGATTTACTGCAGACGGTGTAATAGTCGGGATTCCTGCCTCCTCAATGTATTTCGATGCAAGTAAGGATGTCGCCTCTCCGGAGCTGCCTATTATAGCAACTGGTTTAGCTTCTATAAGACTTTGTATTGCTGTCTCGGAAGCTGCAACGCTGGACTGCGTGTCCACCTTGAGAAGTCTGATTTCGTAACCGTTAACATTATTGTATATGCTGTTGGCGAGCTCGATCCCCTTAAGTT
>CAYFWG010000012.1:2475-5151 GCA_964346775.1 uncultured Mogibacterium sp. | reverse complement strand
TTCCTGGTTGCCGCTCTCGGCATCTCTTCCTGTAAGAGGTTCGAGAACTCCGATTGTGATTACAGGGTTAGTGACATCTTCTTTCTTATCTATGTATGTGTTTTTGAAGTTGTCGAATGTTGTACAACCTGAAACAGCAACCATCGCGGCCACTATCATCAAAACACCTATTATCTTTTTTGTTAATCTACCATTCCTCAATGCTAAGGACCTCTTTCATCTGCTCTTTATTGTCTATGTGATTGATTTCCTGCCTAATATGTGAGCAGCCCTTCATTCCTTTAGTGTACCATACAACGAATTTTCTGAACTCTTTGACTCCTGTATCCTCGCCCTTGTACTCGCAAAGCATCTCAAGATGTCTGATCATCATCGAGATTCTCTCCTGTCTGTCAGGCGCAGGTAAACCTTCTTCATTTCTGTACGCTCTTGCCAAATCCCTGAATATCCATGGATTTCCGAGAGCTCCTCTTGCGACCATAACCAAATCGCATCCGGTTTCCTTCATCATCCTGATACCGTCATCTGCGGAAAAAACATCTCCATTACCTATTACTGGTATGGATAAGGATGTTTTCACATCAGCTATTATACTCCAATCGGCCTTGCCTGAGTAGTATTGATTTCTCGTTCTTCCGTGTATGGCGATCGCCTTTGCTCCCGCTTCTTCAATGGCCAAAGCGTTCTCAACTGCGTTGATGTTATTTTCGGTGATTCCTTTTCGTATCTTGACAGTTACTGGCTTTGTCGAATTGTCTACTACAGCCTTAGTTACCTTGTATACGAGTTCCGTATTGTCGAGAAGTGCCGATCCGTCGCCGTTTCTAAAGACCTTTGGAACAGGACAGCCCATGTTTATATCGAGGATTGCATTCGGAAGTTTATCGAGCTCCCTTGCTGCATATCCCATAACTTCGGGCTCGCTTCCGAAGATTTGAATTGCGGTGGGCTTTGATCCTTCGGGGATATATGCCAGCTTTGCCGTCTTGTTATCTCCATAATAAATGCCCTTCGCACTTATCATCTCCGTGTATGTCATTGCCGCTCCTTGCTCTTCGCATAAGCCTCTCATGACTGCATCGGTAATTCCTGCCAGTGGTGCAAGTACGAACGGATTTTCAATTTCAACACTTCCTATTTTGAGCATCAATCCTGCAAAACTCTTTTCTTCTCAAGTCCCTTGTTCTTCTCGTAAAGTATGCGGAGACCGTCAAGGGTAAGTCTTCTATCTATAACGTCTATACAGCTCACGCCGCTTTCTATCATCGTAGCCATTCCGCCTGTAGCAACGACTTTAATGTCTTCGGGTTTGCATTTAAGCTCTTCAGACATTTCTGCCTTCATTCCCGCAACCATATGCTCTGTAAATCCCATATGTCCGTAAATGAGGCCTGATTGCATTCCTTCGTTGGTATTCTTGCAAATAAATTTGCCCGGAAGTTCGAGATCTACATTAGGCAGTTTTGCCGTATGCTCAAAGAGAGCTGCTGCAGATGTCTTAAGTCCCGGAGCTATAGCACCACCGAGGAAGCTGCCGTCAGCCGATATGCAGCAAAAAGTCGTCGCTGTTCCAAAGTCGATAACGATGAGGTTATTCTTGTACTTTGTCAGAGCTGCAACAGAATTTGCTATACGATCTGAACCCACCTGTCTCGGGTCGTCATATTTAATCTTGAGTCCAGTCTTGATTCCCGTCTCGACTACGATAGGATTTGCGTCGAAGAACTTGAGACACATATGCTCCATCGTGAACAGAAGCGAAGGAACTACGGATGAAACTATTATATCGGTTATATCCTTAGGATCTATACCGTCGTGTCTGAACATAGCGTCTATCCATACACCGTACTCGTCGGCAGATCTTTTGTTGTCTGTCGCCATCCTCCAGCTGTCGATCATTTCCTCGCCTTTGAATACACCGAATACTACATTGGTATTTCCGACATCAATAGCAAGAAGCATATTACATCTCCTCCAATCTCTTTATCGCAAGAGCCATCGTCAGCCCCGGTATTATTCTATTTGCTGTCATTTCGGCACCGAGTATCTCGTTTGCCTTCTTGAGCCTATACTGGACGGTATTGTTATGAATCTCCATAAACTTAGCCGCCTTATTGCTGTTCATTCCTGCATCGAGGATGAATGTTCCCAAAGTATCTATGAGAAGCTTTCCCTTGCTCGGCGAGGTTTCTCTCTCAAAAGGCTCAAGCAAATCCAGGTAAAGTTTCTTGAGGGACGGTGCATCTGTTCTTAGGTATACGCAATCGCATACCATCGACATCTCGTATTTCGAGAATACTCTCTTGTACGGGAAAACCGCCTGAACGTACTTTCCTGTTTTATTTATAAGTCTGAATCCGTCTACTGCTGCTTCTATTGTTTCGATTCCTGTGATGTGGAAGAGTCTTGTGTTCTTCCTTCCGCTCTTGAGGTTGTCGTACATATCGAGGCAGACATTTTTGATCTCTAATGACTTCTCCTTGTCTCCGGAGTCGAATATCATTCCGTAGACCATCTCACCTTCAACTGCGGTGAGGTAGTCGAAGTCTTGAATTTTCTGGTGTTCGGCGAGGCTTGCTATTACTTCGCTCTCGTCGATATCCTTTGTCATGAACACGCTAATGAACTTCATGCTTTTGAAACCTGCTTCTTCGAGCAAAGTCCTGCAAAATGAAA
>CAYFWG010000012.1:0-2465 GCA_964346775.1 uncultured Mogibacterium sp. | reverse complement strand
GGTGTTAGTCAGCTTACTGGATGTAATGTCAAGGCTAAAGATTTAAGAGCTGGAGCAGCTATGATATAGGCTGGATTAGATGACAATGGGCAGAATGAAATTGGAGAAGTTTATCATATTGATAGAGTATATATTAATGTAGAAGAAATACCGTCCCATATGTTAATGGCAATACCTATCACATCGGCGAGTTTTTCAATCTCAGCAACTGAATATTGATCCTCGTTATCTACGATGACGAGTATGTATTTCTGCTCTCTGATTTCTATATATCCCCAGTACGATACAATCCCGTTGATCGGAACTTTGATAAACTTATTGGTTCTAAAAGCTCCCTCATCTCTTACTGCCTGAACTGCGTCTTCGACGGTTACCATCTGCCTTGTTTCAACAGTTAGAATCGGATTGAACTCTTCTGTCATAAGGACGATCTGGTATCCGTTGTATGTAGCCGCTTCTTTCAAAGCATTCGGGAATGTGCGGTGCTTCTCGAAATTGAGAAGGTGGAATGTAGTGTTGTTGACTATATTCTTGCTGAAATTAAGCCCGTACAGAATCTTATCCGAAACCTGTTCGATCAGCTTGGAATAGGCGATCTTCGAACCGTTGTTGATTGTTATAATTATCAGTCCAGCAGCTTCGGCCGCATCGACAACCTTCTTGTCGACTTTGGTGATTCCGCCCTCATTTATGAAAATTACTAGAGCAGCTATATCCTTGCTTGCAAGACCTTTTACGATGTCTATCTGAGCATCTATATCGTCTTTCATCATCCAGAAATGCGTTGCAACCATCTGGTCCTTAAAACCATTGCGCGCAACACTTTTTTCCGTATCAGGTTCATCCATTATAGAAATCGTTTTGACTCTCTTATTCAGTTTCTTTTCGCATGATAAGACGGTTGAATCCTTAAAGGCATCTAATTTTAAACAATCTTTCACTGTAATCTTCATGGCTCGCCACTTTCCGATCAATATTTCTATCTTTTCCGAGAATTTCTATTACTCTTTGTCCTTGTCAGACTTTTTTTCAGACTTTTTGTCAGACTTTCTGCCAGACTTTCTGAGGTTTTCCTCATGTTGTTCCGTCGCACGCTTGTAGTCTTCGTAACCGAACCTATCCTCACGTGGATCAGAGGTTGGAATGATTATGGTCTCATCATCTCTGAGCTTGCTTTGAAGTTCTCTCATACGCTCTTCAGCCTCGAGTTTTGCCTTCATCTCTCGTCTGAAACTCTCCTCGGCTTCTTTTCGATTCTTCTTCTCTGTCTTTTTCTTATCTTCAGCGACTTCCTTCTCGAGTTCCTCAGGAGTAATCTCGCCGGAATACAGTCTTTCGAACTGGTCTCCGTCGATAGTCTCTACAAGTAAGAGTGACTGAGCGACTCTTTCGAATGCGTCATCATGCTCTTCGAGAATTTTCTTGGTATCTGCATAGCATTCATCAAGAATCCTTCTGATTTCGTGGTCGACTTCGGAAGCAAGTTCTTCAGAGTAGTTTTGTCTGGTGGAGAAATCTCTTCCCAGGAAGACTTCGTCGCTTGAGCTGAACGAAACAGGTCCGAGCTTCTTGCTGAATCCGTATTTCGTAACCATCTGTCTTGCGATTGCCGTCGCTCTTTCGAGGTCGTTGCTTGCACCTGTCGATATGTCATCGAGTTTAAGTTCTTCGGCAACACGTCCTCCGAAGAGGTGCTTGATGGAGTTAACCATCCTGCCCTTTGTCTCGAAGAATCTATCCTCTTCAGGAAGCCACATCGTGAATCCTCCTGCCATTCCTCTCGGAATAATAGTAATCTGATGTACAGGATCGGAATCCGGTGTCGCCCTCATAACGATTGCGTGGCCGGCTTCATGGTATGCAGTAAGTTTTCTTTCAGCCTCTGAAATCACACGAGACTTCTTCTGAGGTCCTGCCATTACCTTGGTTGTCGCCTCTTCGATCTCTTCCATCCTGATCTTTGTTCCGTTACGTCTTGCTGTGAGAAGTGCAGCTTCATTAATCAGGTTCTCAATGTCTGCAGGTGAAAATCCTGGAGTTCTCTTCGCGAGAACTTCCAGCGAAATATCCTTCTCCAGAGGTTTGTTCTTAGTATAAAGTCCGAAGATTTCTTCTCTTGCCTTGATATCCGGCATGCCGATTACGACCTGTCTGTCAAAACGACCTGGTCTCAACAGCGCAGGGTCAAGTACGTCAGGCCTGTTAGTAGCTGCGAGGATGATAATACCGAGGTTGCCGCCAAAGCCGTCCATCTCTACGAGGAGCTGGTTCAGTGTCTGTTCTCTTTCGTCGTTTCCGCCTCCGAGTCCTGCACCTCTTCTTCTTCCTACAGCATCGATCTCGTCGATAAATACGATACAAGGTGCGTTCTTCTTTGCTTCTCCGAACAGATCCCTAACTCTGGATGCTCCTACTCCGACAAACATCTCTACGAAGTCAGAACCCGATATCGTGAAGAAAGGCAC
>CAYFWG010000011.1:0-14306 GCA_964346775.1 uncultured Mogibacterium sp. | reverse complement strand
TCTGAAGGCTCCGCATCCTCCTGCACTTCAGGCGCAGGGGTGGATTCTACGGGTTCACTGTTTTCCACCGCCGGGGAAGGATTCCCCTCAACAGCAAAAGACGTCATGGACGGTGCAACCATAGTAAAGGTCAGCATTGCCACCAAGACAATCTTCAGTAGTTTTCTTTACATGATAGTCTCCTCTCTTGTTAATTACTCTCACTAAAGGATTTATAATCCTAGGTATATTGCTTAAATTATAACATAATTTTGGACCTCCTAAGTAGAGATTGATGACATATAATGTAGAAACTTTAAGATTTTTAAGAAAGGGATGCTTGTAAATTCTTAATAAGCACACAAAAATTGAGTTTATTGGGGTATAATCACGACATGGGAAATTTACTATATCCGTTAATATCATTTATAACGACGATACACAACAAAATATTAAGTCTTAACGACTCCAAGGAGTTCTACTTTAACGACAAGGAATTGCATTTTCTAGTAATAGGTCTACTGGGAATGGCTCTTATCTTCGTCCTATATCCTATCTTTAAGATGCTTGCGGAAAAAGGCTATACCATGACGATTACCTGGATATATGTGTTCACAGTTCTGATCGTAATTTCTTTTGCGATTGAGATCGGCCAATGGTATACGGGGACTGGAGCTGTCGAGCTTGCCGACGTAACATCGGGCCTTGTAGGCTTTCTTGCTATGTTCATCGTGTTTGCTTTGGTGCGAATGTTGTGGCATGCGATTAGAGATCATTATAGGAAAAAATAAAAATCCGAACGAAATTAGCAATAATACCCGCAAAGGACGCCCTTTGCAGGGAAACAATAGTATTATAAATAGTACAAGAAAAATCTGCTGGTTTTTTGTTTGAATATACCGGCAATAAATGAGAAAATCACAATGGACGAAATTGTGCTATTTTTGATTTCTACAAAGTTATGGCTATGCAAATATGACATTAGGAGGCATCGATGAAAAAAGTTGGAATTATAATGGGAAGCGACAGTGATTTGCCCGTAATTCGAAAGGCGACATCAGTTCTGGACGAGCTTGAAATTCCTTGTGAAGTTCACGTTTATTCGGCACATAGAACACCTGCCGAAGCGAGGAAGTGGTCGCTTGAAGCAAGAGAAGAGGGATTCGGAGTAATCATTGCGGCGGCTGGCATGGCAGCACACCTTGCTGGAGCAATAGCGGCAAATACAACTCTTCCTGTAATAGGAATACCTTGCAAGAGCGCGGTTCTTGACGGTATGGACGCTTTGCTTTCAACTGTTATGATGCCGAGCGGAATTCCTGTAGCTACCGTCGCAATCGACGGAGGAAAAAACGCCGCCCTACTTGCAGCTGAAATCCTGGCTGTATCCGATAGCGATTTGGCAAAAAAGCTTGACGATAGAAGACAGGCTGAGGCCGAAGCCGTGCTTGAAAAGGACGCAAATATCACAGAAAGATTGTAAAACGTATAACGTATAGTAATTTGGCAAAAAAGGAGAACATGTATGAAACTTGTATACACCGGAAAGACTAAAGACGTATTTGAACTTGAGAACGGAAACTATTTACTGAAATTTAAAGATGATTGCACAGGCAAGGACGGAGTTTTTGATCCAGGCGAGAATGCAATCGGACTTACAATAGAGGGCGTTGGCGATATCAATCTCAGAATGACAGACTATTACTTCAAGAAAATCAACGAGGCAGGAATCAGAACTCACTTTGTAAAGGCAAACTTCGACGAAACTACGATGGAAGTTAAGCCTGCAAAGGTTTTCGGACACGGACTCGAAGTTATTTGCAGAAATAGAGCAGTAGGTAGCTTTATCAGAAGATATGGAGAATATATGGCTTCAGGCACAGTTCTCCCTTCATATGTTGAGACAACATTCAAGAACGATGATCTCGGCGATCCTCTCGTTACAAAGGACGGACTGGTAGTTCTTGGCGTTATGACAGAAAACCAGTATGACGACCTCAAGAAAATGACTCAGGAAATCACTAAGATCGTAGCTGACGACCTCGAGGCAAAGGGAATGGTCCTCTACGATATTAAATTCGAGTTCGGTTACGATGAAGAAGGAAATGTAATGCTCATCGACGAAATCGCATCAGGTAACATGAGAGTCTATAAAGACGGCGAGTATATTGATCCGATGACACTTAATGAAATGTTCTTCGCGTAAGGAGAGATAATGGGCGGTTTTTTTGGAATAACATCAACAGAAGACTGTATCCTCGATGTGTACTTCGGTATTGATTACCACTCACATCTAGGTACCAGAAGAGGCGGCATGGCCGCAATCGACAAAGAAAAGGGTTTCCAAAGGGAGATTCACAATATAGAAAACGCTCCATTCCGTACCAAGTTTGAAGGTATTGTCGGAAGCATGAGAGGAAATGCTGCAATAGGTTGTATAAGCGACCTCGATCCACAGCCACTTCTCTTTCGTTCTATCAGCGGAACATATGCCATCACAACAGTTGGCAAGATTTGCAATATGGACGAGATAATTGAACTGGTTCTTCACGGAGCACACGGCCACTTGGAGGCTATGACGGCGGGAAGAATTAACCAGACGGAACTTATAGCGGCGTTAATGTCCGAAAAAGATGAGCTTATCGAAGGAATCAGATATGCTCAAGAGATGGTAAAGGGGACGGCGAATATAGTCGTACTCAAAGAGGATGGATCCATCATTGCTGCCAGAGACAAGTTTGGAAGACTCCCAGTTAAGGTGGGCGTTGCTAAACATTCGAGTGCTGTTTCCTTTGAATCTTTTGCCCTGGCTAAGACGGGATACGAAGAAACCAAGGAACTTGGTCCAGGAGAAATTGTTGAAATCAGTCCTGGAAAGTGTGAGCAACTCGTAGCACCAGGAAAAGAAATGAAGATGTGCGCTTTCTTATGGAGTTATTACGGATATCCAACTACAACATACGAGGGAACGAATGTTGAAATGATGAGATACAAGAACGGCTGTATTCTCGCAGATAACGATGTCAAGAACGGGTTTGATACTTCCGAACTTGATTATATCGGTGGAGTTCCAGACTCGGGTACTCCTCATGCAATCGGATATTCAAACGAGATTAAGCTGCCTTTCGCAAGAGCTTTTATTAAATACACCCCGACCTGGGCGAGAAGTTTCCTTCCTGTTACTCAGGCGGAGAGAAATAAAGTAGCTAAGATGAAGCTGATACCTGTAATCGAACTCATAAAGGGAAAGAAGCTTCTGTTCGTGGACGACTCCATTGTAAGAGGTACACAGCTGAGAGAAACGGTTGAATTCCTTTATGATAACGGTGCGGAAGCTGTCCATATGAGATCGGCATGCCCGCCTATCATGTACGCATGTAAATATCTCGATTTCGCAAGAAACAACAGCGACATGGATTTGCTTTCTCGTCGAATCATCCATGAAATCGAAGGCGAAGAAGGAGCTAACCACATAGATGAATATGCGGACGGATCGACAGAAAGAGGCAAGAAGCTCAGAGCGGTAATTGCCGATAAGATGGGATTCGAAAGCTTAGACTTCCAGACTTTGGACGGAGTCATAGAGGCTATAGGTATAGATAAGTGCAAACTCTGCACGTATTGCTGGAACGGCATAGAGTAGAGAGCCGCTACAGTTAGAAATAAACATAGTTAAGGTTATAGAAGAGAGGAATGATATGAACACAAAATCAAAATCCGACAGCTATGCAGCTGCAGGTGTTGATATTACGGCAGGATATAGGGCGGTTGAGCTGATGAAAAGCCATATTGCCAGGACGTCTGTTCCAGGAGTAATGTCACCGATAGGAGGATTCGGAGGGCTTTTCGAGCTGGATCTCGAGGGAATTAAAAAACCCGTCCTTGTAAGCGGAACTGACGGTGTCGGAACAAAGCTTAAACTTGCTTTTATAATGGATAAGCACAACACAATCGGAATAGACTGTGTTGCAATGTGCGTGAACGACATTATTTGTGCTGGTGCAAAACCTCTTTTCTTCCTCGACTATATCGCTTGCGGAAAGAATATCCCAGAAAGAATAGAACAAATTGTATCTGGCGTATGCGACGGATGCGTTCAGTCGGGAGCAGCACTTATTGGCGGAGAAACAGCTGAGATGCCTGGCTTTTATCCTGAAAACGAATACGATCTCGCAGGATATTGCACAGGAGTTGTAGATAAAGACAAAATCATCGACAATTCCAAAATGCAGGTGGGCGACAAGGTTATAGCTCTTCCTTCGAGCGGAGTTCATTCAAACGGATTCTCGCTGGTGAGAAAGGTATTCAATCTGGACAAACCTGACCTCAAAACAATCAGTGCACCTAACACTCTGCTTAACGGAAAATCGCTCGGGGATGTTCTGCTAGAGCCTACAAGAATATATGTTAAGCCTGTTTTGGCGCTTCTTGAAGAGGTTAATGTCAAGGCGATATCTCATATAACAGGAGGAGGTTTCTACGAAAATATTCCGAGGAGCATTCCTTCTGGATTCGGAGCAAAGATAGAAAGAAAGAAGATTAAAGTTCTCCCTATTTTCAACCTCATTGCCGAAGTCGGAGCAATTTCTGAACACGATATGTTCAACACCTTCAACATGGGAGTAGGAATGTCGATCGTAGTTCCTGCCGATGAGGAAGATAAAGCTTTGGCTTTGCTTAAAGAATGCGGAGAAGAAGCATATACAATAGGCGAAATCGTTGAGTCTGAAGATAAGATTCAGATTGTATAGGGTTATTGATCGACAGAGGATTGATTGAGGAGTAGTATGGGCAAGATGGCAAGAATTGCTGTAATGGTAAGCGGAGGAGGAACCAATCTTCAGGCACTTATCGACGCACAGCAGTCCGGTGTTATAAAAAGCGGAGAAATTGTTTTAGTTATCTCGAATAGGGAGAAAGCTTTCGCGATCGAGCGTGCTCAGAAAGCAGGAATCGAGGCGCAGGTTGTTAGCAAGAAGGCTTGCGGCGGACAGGAGGCTTTTGAGGCGAAGATGATCGAGCTGATAGATTCGCACGAAGTTGATTTGATTGTCCTAGCAGGATTCCTCACAATTCTCAGCGAAGACTTCGTTTCATATTACAAAAATAAAATAATAAATGTACATCCCTCCCTTATACCAGCATTCTGCGGTGAAGGATTTTACGGTATCAGACCGCATGCCGCAGCGCTGGAAAGAGGAGTAAAACTTACCGGAGCAACTGTTCACTATGTCAATGAGGTTGCAGACGGAGGAGAAATTATTGCTCAGAAGTCAGTAGAAGTACTGGACGGAGACACACCGGAAATCCTGCAAAAAAGGGTTATGGAGGAGGCTGAGTGGAAAATACTCCCCGAATCCGTAGAAAAAATTTGCAGTGAGATTATTGGAAGAACAAATATTTAAATCAAAAGAATAGTCATTAGTGGAGGGTTGGATATGGATGTTTATAGGGCGATGAACTTTGAAGAAATAGTTGCGGGGAATTCTTACCCGGGGCGCGGCATTGTCGTTGGGGAATCTGAAGATGGAACCAAGGCGGTAGCTGCGTATTTTATTATGGGAAGATCACCTAACTCGAGAAATCGAATTTTCAGAAAAAAGGATGAGACGATTTTTACCGAACCCTTCGATGTTTCAAAGCTCGAGGATCCGAGTTTGATTATTTATGCTGCTGTAAGAACTTTCAAGAATCATTTGATAGTGACTAACGGCAATCAGACAGATACAATATATGAAGGACTCCACAAGAACATGGAGTTTGCGGAAGCCCTGAAGTCAAGATGTCTTGAGCCTGATGCACCGAATCTGACGCCGAGAATTAGTGCTGAACTTGTATTCGATGAAGCAGCAGATTTTTCGTACAAGATGAGCATTCTCAAGAGTGCTGATGCAGAAGGATCTGAATGCAACAGGTTTAATTATGAATATGCATCGATTCCAGGCGTCGGACATTTCATTCATACGTACGAGACGGATGGGAATCCTTTGCCGACATTCCAAGGTGAGCCGAGGAGGCTCGCAATTCCAGACGATATAGATGTCCTGAAGGATGAAATATGGAATTCACTAAACGAAGAAAATAAGATTTCTCTATACGTAAGATACACAGACCTTATAGACGGAAGTATCGAAGAGCGTATAGTGAATAAGAATAAATAGCAAATAAGATAAACAGAAACAGAAGTGCACGTTTAAGAACCGCAAAATCGGAAGAGAGGAAAATACTTATGAAAGAATTTGAACTCAAATACGGGTGCAACCCGAATCAGAAACCGGCCCGGATACATAAACTTTATGGACGCCTTAAACTCATGGCAACTGGTCAAGGAGCTCAAAGAAGCCCTCGGTATGCCTGCAGCAACTTCCTTCAAGCATGTAAGTCCGACAAGTGCATCTGTAGGAACACCGCTTCCCGAGAAATTAAAGAAAGCATGCTTTGTCGATGATATAGAGGGACTTGACGATTCTCCTCTTGCATCCGCATATGCCAGAGCTAGAGGCACGGATAGAATGTGCTCCTTCGGTGACTGGGTGGCTTTGTCAGACGAATGCGACCTTGCAACGGCAAAGCTGATTAAAAGAGAGGTTTCCGACGGCGTAATTGCACCAGGATATTCAGAGGAAGCCCTCGAGATATTAAAGAAGAAAAAGAACGGAAATTACAATATCGTTAAAATCGATCCGAATTACCTTCCGCCTGAAAAAGAACATAAACAGATTTTCGGAGTAACTTTTGAACAGGGACATAATTTCTTTGAGATAAATGAAGAACTTTTGAAAAACATCGTTACGCTGAATAAAGAGCTTCCAAGCGAAGCAATAAGAGACCTTATCGTAGCTTTGATCACATTAAAATATACACAGTCCAACTCCGTATGTTTTGCCTTCGACGGACAGGCGATAGGTGTAGGCGCTGGACAACAGTCAAGAGTTCACTGCACAAGGCTTGCTGGCGGAAAGGCTGATACATGGTTCCTTCGCCAACACGAGAAGGTCTTGAATCTTCCGTTCAAAGCTGAGATGAGCAGACCAGAGAGAGACAATGTCATCGACGCATATATCAACAAAAACGAAGAAGATTGTTGTGCCGATGGAGTATGGGAGAAGTACTTTACCGAAAAACCGAGCAGGTTTACCGATGAGGAGCAGAGAGCTTACCTCGACACACTAAAGGGTGTATCGTGCGCTTCAGATGCATTCTTCCCGTTCTACGATAATGTTCAAAGAGCGGCAGCTTCTGGTACGAGTTATATCGCTCAGCCGGGAGGATCTATCAGAGATGAAGACGTTATTAAGTGCTGTGATGACCTGGGAATAACAATGGCATTTACGGGAATGAGACTTTTCCATCATTAGTTTTATGCAAGATATTACGAAAACTATCAATTTATTATAATTTTTCGGGAGAATGCTATGAAAATATTGGTAATTGGTGGCGGCGGCCGAGAACACGCGATAATAAAGAAGATAAAAGAGAACAAAGCTGTCGAAGAAATATTTGCACTACCGGGTAACGGTGGAATTGCAAAAGACGCCGAGTGTTTCCCGATTAAGGCTATGGATATAGAGGGTATTGTCGATTTTGCAAAGAAGAACAAACCCGATTACGCTGTAGTAGCACCGGACGATCCGCTGGCAGCAGGTTGCGTAGATGCTCTTGAGAACATAGGAGTTCCTTGCTTTGGACCGAAGGCGAATGCGGCAATTATCGAAAGCAGCAAAGTTTTCTCCAAAGACCTTATGAAAAAATACAATATACCTACAGCTCAATATGAGGTTTTTGACAATGCATATGCTGCGCTGGGATATCTAGATGACGCACCTATTCCTACAGTAGTTAAGGCTGATGGCCTAGCTCTCGGCAAAGGAGTAATCATCGCTGAAACAAGAGAAGAAGCGAAGAATGCGGTTAAGGAGATTATGGAAGACCACAAGTTTGGAAAAAGTGGAGACCGCATCGTTATCGAAGAGTTCCTCGAAGGACCCGAGGTATCCGTTCTCAGCTTTACCGATGGAAAGACTGTCGTTCCGATGATAAGCTCGATGGATCACAAAAGAATCGGAGATGGAGATACGGGGCTGAATACCGGAGGTATGGGAGCTGTAGCACCAAATCCGTACTATACAAGTGAAGTAGCTGATTACTGCATGAAGGAAATATTCGTTCCGACTGTAGAGGCTATGAATTCCGAAGGACGTCCGTTCAAAGGCTGTCTGTATTTCGGATTGATGCTTACCAAGGAAGGACCGAAGGTAATAGAATATAATTGCAGATTCGGTGACCCAGAGACACAGGTCGTACTGCCGATGCTGAAGTCAGACCTTCTCAGCATTATGCAAGCGGTTACGGAAGAAAGACTTTCTGAAGAGGAAATCGAATGGCATGACGGGGCAGCTTGCTGTGTCGTTGCTGCTTCGGACGGATATCCTGTTAAATACGAAAAAGGATACGAGATAACAATACCTGAGGATATCCTCGACCACGTCTTTGTTGCAGGAGCGACACTTGAAGATGACAAACTGCTTACTTCTGGTGGCAGGGTTCTCGGTGTAACAGCGAGAGGAAAGAGTCTGAAAGAAGCGATAGAAGAAACCTACGGACTTCTCGACATGATAGAGTTCGGAAACAAATATTACAGAGTAGACATAGGTCAGAAGGCTTTAAAAGCACTACAATAAGAAAGGGAAAGAATATGGTATATAGAATTTTTGTTGAAAAAAGGCCTGAACTGGCAAATGAAGCGGCAGGACTTATGAATGATGCCAAGACTCTTCTCGGCATTGAGTCACTGGAAAAAGTACGTGTCATTAACAGATACGATGCGGAGAATATCGAAGAGAAATTGTTTGAAGAAAGTATATCTAAGGTTTTCTCAGAACCCCAGGTTGACATAACTTCAAAAGATCTGAACGAGCTTCTTGGTAATGGAGAGTATTCGTGCATTTTTGCAATTGAAGCTTTGCCTGGACAGTTCGACCAAAGAGCAGACTCAGCTGAGCAGTGTATTCAGATAATCTCTCAGGGAGACAGACCTTTGATTAGATTTGCGAGAGTTTACGCTCTAGCGGGCGACCTCAGCGAAAAGGATATCCAGACAATCAAAGACCACCTTATTAACCCTGTAGAGACAAGGGAAGCTAAGATGGAAAAACCAGACTCTCTGGAAATGGAATACGAAGTTCCCGAAAAAGTCGCAGTACTCACAGGCTTCATCGAGATGGATGAGAATGCAAGGAAGCTTTGCATAGAAAAGTACGGCCTTGCTATGGACGAAGCAGACCTGGAATTCTGCCAGAGTTATTTCGAGAAGACCGAGCAAAGAGACCCAACAATAACGGAGCTCAGAATGATCGACACTTATTGGTCGGATCACTGCAGACACACTACTTTCAACACAGTAATCGATGAGGTGACTTTTGAGGACAAACTTCTTCAGAAGGCATATAACGATTATCTGGACCTAAGAAAGAAGCTAAATCGAACCAAGCCTATCTGTCTGATGGATCTTGCAACGATTGCAGTTAAATATCTTAAGAGAGAAGGAAAGCTGGAAAAACTCGACGAGTCGGAAGAAATAAATGCATGCACAGTGAAGATAAACGTCGATGTTGATGGTGAGAAACAACCGTGGCTTTTGCTCTTCAAGAACGAAACACATAATCACCCTACAGAAATCGAGCCTTTCGGAGGCGCGGCTACATGTCTTGGTGGATGTATAAGAGACCCGCTGTCGGGAAGAGGCTACGCTTATGCTGCAATGAGAGTTGCAGGCGCGGCTGATCCACTCAAACCTATATCCGAGACGATCAAGGGCAAACTTCCGCAGAGATCCATTACTACTACGGCCGCTAACGGATATTCGAGCTACGGAAACCAGATAGGTCTTTGTGCGGGAATCGTCGATGAGATCTACCATCCGGGCTATCTCGCAAAGAGGATGGAAGTAGGTGCTGTTATGGCGGCGGCTCCTGCTGTAAATGTTCGCAGGGAAAGACCGGAACCGGGCGATGTTGTCATGCTTCTTGGTGGAGCAACCGGAAGAGACGGAATTGGAGGAGCGACAGGCTCATCAAAGTCGCACGATGTAGAATCCGTTGAAAAATGCGGTGCAGAAGTTCAAAAAGGTAATGCACCTGAAGAGAGAAAGATTCAGAGACTTTTCAGAAACGGTGATGCAACAAGAATGATAAAGCGTTGCAACGACTTCGGTGCAGGCGGAGTATCCGTTGCTATCGGGGAATTGGCTGACGGTCTTGAGATAGATTTGGATGCAGTTCCAAAGAAATATGAAGGTCTCGACGGAACCGAACTTGCGATAGCAGAATCACAAGAAAGAATGGCTTGTGTAGTTTCTGAAGAGGATAAGTACTTCTTTATGAGACTTGCAGCTGATGAGAATTTACAATGCGTTCAGGTAGCTGTAGTAACCGAAGAGCCTAGGCTGGTTATGAAATGGCAGGGCGATACAATCGTAGATATTTCCAGAGACTTCCTCAATTCCAACGGAGTCGACAAGCACATATCGATATCGCCAGAAGCACCTGGAGACTGGAACAATACGGGATTTTACTCGGCAGACAGTGGATTTGTAGAACTGAGCAAGAAGGTTGCATCTAATCTCAACACTTGTTCAAAGAAGGGAATGTCGGAGAAGTTCGACTCAACCGTAGGCGCAGGTACGATTCTGATGCCTTTCGGAGGAAAGAATCAATTGACACCAATCCAGTCCATGGTACACAAGATTCCTCTCGAAGTCGGAAATACAGACGATTGTTCTCTCATGGCATGGGGCTATAACCCATTCCTTTCGTCAGCATCCTCTTATCACGGAGCATATCTTGCTGTTGTAGAATCGGTTGCAAAACTTATCGCAACAGGAGCAAGCTTTGAAGATATATATCTTTCCTTCCAGGAATATTTCGAATCGCCTCGCAAGGATGGACGCAGATGGGGTAAACCTCTGGCGGCTTTGCTCGGAGCTCTTAAGGCTCAGATGGGACTTGAAATCGGATCGATAGGCGGAAAAGACTCAATGAGCGGTACTTTCGAGAACATCGATGTACCTCCAACCTTGATTTCCTTTGCCGTCACTATGGGAAAGGTTGCAGAGATTACTTCGCCTGAATTCAAGAGTGCAGGACACAACCTAATAATGCTGAGCCCTGAAAAAGAAGAGGATAATGAAGGTGCAGGAAAAGACTTGCCGAAGGCGGAATCCCTCGTTCGCATATGGAACAAAGCATACGAACTGATTTCAAGCGGGAAAGCGGTTGCGGCATATACTCCTGGAATCGGAGGAGTAGCAGAAGCCGTAATGAAGATGGCTTACGGAAACGGAATCGGATTTGAATACACACCTGAGGCAGACGGCGGACTTTCGCTTCAAGAGATGTTCGGATACGCTTACGGAAGCATCCTTCTTGAACTTGTGGACGGCGTTGAGGTTGTCGATAGAGGAATAGAAGTCATCAAGGTCGGTGTTACTACAGAGAAACAGGTAATAGCAAGGGAAGAAGAATCGATTTCAATGGAAGACCTTCTCAATCTATACGAAGGCAAACTGGAAAGCGTGTTCCCTGCAAACATAGACAATAACGCAGGTACTATGAAGAACTTCACCTACAGAACAAAGGGCTGGGAAGTTCCTCTGTACAGAAGAGAAAAACCTAAGGTCCTGATCCCAGCATTCCCTGGTACTAACTGCGAGTACGATAGTGCTAGAGCGATTAGAGAAGCTGGCGGAGAGCCTGAAATCATAGTTATCAAAAACAGGTCGTCCGATGATATCAAAAGATCCGTTGAAGCTTTCGCAGATTCACTCAAGGAAACCCAGATGGTATTTATTCCGGGCGGATTCTCGGGCGGAGACGAGCCGGATGGCTCGGGCAAATTCATCACAGCTTTCTTTAGAAATGCGGCTGTCAAAGAAGAAGTTACCAATCTTCTTGAAAAGAAAGACGGTCTTATGTGCGGAGTTTGTAACGGATTCCAGGCTTTAATCAAACTTGGCCTCGTTCCTTACGGAAAGATTATAGAAACTGATGCAAATTGTCCGACTTTGACAAATAACAAGATCGGTTGTCACCAGTCGAGAATCATAAGGATAAGAGTAGCTTCGAATAAATCGCCATGGCTGAGATTTGCTCAGGTTGGAGATATTTACTCCGCACCTATATCTCACGGAGAAGGAAGGTTCATCGCATCCGAAGAACTGGTGAAGGAGCTTGCGGCTAATGGCCAAATCGCAACTCAATATGTCGATTTTGACGGAAATGCTACAGGAGATATCAGATTCAATCCTAACGGTTCGATGTATGCTATTGAGGGTATAACCTCACCTGACGGAAGGGTAATCGGAAAGATGGCACATGCGGAAAGAGTAGGCGAGGGTCTTTACAAAAATGTAGAGGGCAACTACTTTATAAAGATGTTTGAAAGCGCTGTTCAGTACTTCAGATAGTTAGTTGCAGGTGAAAGAATGAATTACGATTACAAGAATATGAGTATAGCTGACTTCCTGGATGAGCTTAAGTCCGGGAAGTCCGTTCCCGGAGGCGGTGCTGTTGCGGCTATGGATTCAGCTCAGGGAACTGCCCTGCTGATGATGGTGGCAAACCACACTATCGGAAAAAAGAAATATGAAGATGTCGAGGCTTTGAATATAGAGTCGAGAGATAAGTGCGAAATATTGCTTCAAAGGCTGATGAACGGAATAAACAAAGATGCAGAGGCTTTCAGCATGGTTGCATCAGCATATGCGATCAAAAATGAAGAGCCTCAGGTCAGGACTATGGCGATTGCAATAGCTTCTATCGATGCGGCAAAGGCACCGCTGGAAGTTATGTCGGATTCGGGTAAAGCCCTTGAGATCGCAAACAGATTGCTTGGACATTCGAACAAGAATCTCGAAAGCGATATCTATGTAGCGGCATTGTGCCTACAAGCGGGCATGCTGTCTGCAAGACATAATGTTTACGCAAATCTCCCGAGCATTAGAACGAAAGATGAAGTTCTAGCGGATAAAATGAAACACCTTGCGGATAAGTTGACCCAAAAAGGTCTCGCTTTGGCGGGAATAATTATCGCTGGTACGGGAGAAGAAAATATCTAGTGCTAATAATAAGAAACTTAAAAGGTATAGATTTATAGAGAAATTCGTTGTACAATCAACTTAAGTTGATATTAATAATAGCAACAAAATATTACAATAAAGGAGAGAAGATATGAAATACGTATGCGATGTTTGTGGTTATGAATATGATCCTGCAGTAGGCGATCCAGATAACGGAATCGAAGCAGGAACAGCATTTGAAGATCTGCCTGAAGATTGGGTATGCCCTCTTTGCAGTGTTGGAAAGGACCAGTTCAGCCCAGCAGAATAAGCTGAGTAACGGGTTTTAAAATTTAATATGTTCAATGCGAAAGTCCCTTGTCTGGAAATGCAGACAAGGGACCTTCTTGTAAGATTAAATATTATATAAGAAGATAGGTATAAACGTATTCTTTTGGCGCTATATAAGGGCTGATCCCATCGATTCGAGCTGTTTCTTTACATCTGCATCTGGGTCGTCATAAGAAATAATGGATTCAACGACTCTGTTAAGTCCAAGCGTGTCGGCCTCTTCTTGCCAATCTCTCATCCATTCTCCATCGTTCCAGTTATAGGAGCCGAAAAAAGCAACTTTCTTTCCGTCGAGTTTCTTTTTGACTGAATCCCACATAGGCTGGAACGCTTCTTCTTCAAGAGATTCGCTTCCCATTGCCGGGCAACCGAAGGCGAAAGCGTCGTAGTCGGCAATTTTCTCAGAAGTGAACTCTTCGCAACGGATGAGATCGACTTCTGCACCGGCTGATTTAGCCCCCTCAACTACACTCTCTGCCATCAATTCTGTATTTCCAGTCATTGACCAATAAACTACTGCTATTTTGCTCATTATATTTACCTGACCTTTCCATATTACGAAATTTGTTTCTACTATTAAAATGCAGTTATGCATTTATTAAAGTTTATAAGTAATACTCTTAAAGTGTGTGTAAGTGAATGTTAGCATAGACTAACTAAGTATGCAATATCTAACCAAACTATTTATGTATAAATTTGAGGACATATTGAAGGCGGGCCGAGCTAATGGAGTACATTTTGCGGAGTAATCATGGACAAATTGCGGAATGTGGAAGTTTTGGAAGTTCTGGAGTCTATTTAAACAAACATAAGAAAAAAATGAGAAAACAAAAAACGCTGCAAGGGTTGGGAAAACAGCGTTTTTTGTGGTGTCCCGGAGAGGATTCGAACCTCCGACACCCGCTTTAGGAGAGCGGTGCTC
>CAYFWG010000010.1:7773-14615 GCA_964346775.1 uncultured Mogibacterium sp. | reverse complement strand
CTCGTAATGCCTTTCGAGATTCTTATATTCCTCGGCAGTCAAGTACTGAGCATAGGGATCACCTATACTGCTTACAAGCTCTTTGAGATTGTCATCACTTATTTCCTTCGGCTTATAGTCTGCAATCGGATCTTTTCCTATCAGCTTAACTATTTCATAGTACTTGCCGTACTTATCTTGCATCTCGGAATAGTATTCGTATTGAGATTTGGTTAAGAACTTACCTACTCCCAGGATCTGAGTCCCGAAAATTACCATGACAAAGCAAAAAACCGCACCTAAAATGAATCCGTTCCAAAATCGTCTCTTCGCAGGTTTTGATCTATTTCTGTTTTTGCTTTCTTCCATTAAACTATCTCTCCTGTCGGAAGTACGTTTTGAACTATCATCTGCGGTGTTTCCGAATCTCTCCACCTATTAATCTCTATATTTCCCAGAATATCTACGCCTTCACCTGACTCTATCATCTCGTATGCCTTCTGTGCGTCGCGGAAGAGAAGGCAGTCGAATCCGCGACCATCTTCCGATACGACCTTGAACTTAGCATATTTATTATCGCCCTTGAGGTATCTCCAGCCGGACACCTTGGCGTTCTTTATAAGAACTACCGGGAGTTCATTTCCCTTGCCGCAAGGCTCCAAGCTTTCGATTGCACGAGCAAGATTTAAGTCGATATCTTGAGCCTCGAGATCTGCATCGTATGAGTATTCAAGATCGAATATCGATTTTTCATTTTCATAAAGCTCATCGATGTCCATATTCAACTCTCTTTTGAGACTTTCGATCCTATCGATCGGTATTGTAAATCCGCAAGCAGCCCTATGTCCTCCAAAGCTAATAAATGCATCGCTATATTTGTCGAGCATTTTGAAAAGATCGACGGTAGGTATGGAGCG
This sequence comes from uncultured Mogibacterium sp., assembly GCA_964346775.1. GTDB lineage: Bacteria > Bacillota > Clostridia > Peptostreptococcales > Anaerovoracaceae > Crickella. The sequence continues at coordinate 13,719 of CAYFWG010000010.1, read as the reverse complement.
ACCTGTACCCTTGTAGTGGTCTCCATTCTTGGATATTACAACTACAGGACGGTTAACATCTTCTCTAATCTTGCCTGCAACTATTCCGAGAACGCCTTCGTGAGAGTCGTTAATTTCCAAAACTACGAAATTGCCCTTGGTCAGCTCTTCATCAATAAGGGCTTTCCCCGTATTGTATGCATCATCTTGCAATTTCTTTCTGTCCTGATTGACTTTGATAAGCTCGTTGCAATAAAGCTCGATTTCGTCTGGATCTTCCGCAAGAAAGAGTTTAACGCCAAGAGCTGCATCTCCAAGCCTGCCTGCTGCATTAATCTTGGGTGCGATTCCGTATGAGATATCGTTCGCTCTCATTTTTCTGTAGTCGAGGCCCGAAAGATCTATCAACCTCCTGAGTCCTTTATTTCTGCAACCCAGATGCATGAATTTCAGTCCGAACTTTACTATCGTTCTGTTCTCATCGAGCAGAGGCATTATATCGGCTATCGTACCAACTGCGACAAGCTCAAGGATTTCGGACATGATTTCCTTAGGAACTGGCTTTTTTCTCGAAAGAGCCAAAGCCAGCTTGTATGCTACTCCTACTCCTGCAAGTCCCTTGAAAGGGTATCCGTCTTCGGCCATTCTCGGGTTGATGATTAAACCTTCTGCCATTCTTCCCGACATATTATGGTGGTCGGTAACAAGTGTTTCAATACCGACCGAGTGTGCATATTCGGTCTCTTTCTGAGATACCGAGCCGCAATCGACGGTAACTATTAGTTCTCCACCGTCCTCATGGATTTTATCTATAGACTCCTTGTGCAGACCATAGCCTTCGTCGAGACGGGAAGGTATGTAGTAAGTTACATTATCTGTCAAAGAACCTAATACTTTCATCAAAAGAGATGTTGACGTTATTCCATCAACATCATAGTCTCCATATATTACAATTCTCTTACCTGAATCTATCGCATTAATAAGCAAATCCACTCCTGCCGCCATATTTGTTAACAAGAATGGATCGTGTACGAGCTTAGGGCTGGGAGAGAAGAATTCTTCTCTTTCGTTCTCTCCTATTCCTCTTGCTTCAAGTATTTGAAGGATAACATTTGGAATTGCTTTGTCTATCGCTCGAGTTCTAGTCTCCTTCATTCTTCGTTTTCTCCATTATCAGTACAGGCTCCAAGGGTTTATATCAGTTCCGTTTTGGAATACAGTGAAGTGCAAATGCGGTCCCGTCGAGTTGCCCGTGCTTCCAATATATCCTATTACTTGTCCTTTCTTGACATACTGCCCATTGTGACAGTTGTAACCGCTAAGGTGTCCATAAAGCGCTGTTTTTCCCTTGCCGTCATCGAGCTGAACGCAGTTTCCATATCCACCATACCAAGAAGCCATCACTATAATTCCATCCGATATAGCATATACAGGAGAACCGCTTAGTCCTCCTCCGCGAAGGACTATATCGATTCCGTTATGTTTTCTCCTGTCTCCGAATATAGGGTGGATTCTCCATCCGTATTCAGACGTAATCATATAGTTCGATCTTGTAGGCCAGGCATATCCAGACGAAGATTCTTCCTTGATGATTTCTTCTATCCTCTTCTCGTCGGATACCTTCTGTTCTTTTCCTTGAGATTTTTCTTCGGCGAGTTTCTCCTTAGCTTCCTCTCTCTTCTTCTCCTGAACCTTGCGTTCTGACTCACCCTGTCTTGCAGCCGCTTCAGCCGCCAGCTGGTCTGCTTCATGTAGGAGCTGTTCTTCCATCTTCTTGTATTTCTCAGCTTCCTTTTTGAACTTGTCCTTAATCGCTTCTGATTCGATTTCCTTTGCTTCGAGAGAAGATTTTTCTTCATCGAGGTTTACTTTAAGTTTTCTCAGCTCCGAGTAATCCCCTTGAAGGCTCTTCAGGAGCTTTTGGTCGCTTTCGAGTATTTTCTGAACCGTACCGTAAGTTGGTAATAAGATCCTTAATATCGGTCGAACTGAGAATTACATCTATAAAACCAATCGTTCCCGTCTTGTACATTATCGACAATCTGTCGTTGAGGGACCCGTTCTGCTTGCCGATGGCTTTTTTCTTCTTATCCATCTCCAGCTTGGTTTTCTCAATCTCGCCCTTCTTGGCTTGCATGTCTATTTGGATTTCTGCGAGCTTTATCTCGGCATCATGCACACTTTTCGTCGCTTCGGCAGACTTCTTTGCGGCTTCAATCGCTTCTTTTCTTTTTGATTCAGCCGTTGCAGCTCCAAATGCATACGAAAATGAGCCTACGCACATAGATGCGATAATCAGCATCACTATTGCAATCTTTGTTTTCCTTTTCTGCATTTGTCACCTCTAATTATTGTCGAACTTACGAAACTCTATATGAATATATAGAGTTTCTGGTTTTATGAATCTATTAATAAAGTAAGAGCGGATCTACATATTCTCCATTCTTGAGAAGTGAGAAATGTAAATGCGGTCCTGTAGACATTCCCGTAGAGCCTATATATCCTACTATATCTCCTTTTTTGACTGTTTGACCTTGCGATACAGCATAGCCGTTAAGGTGTCCGTACAAAGCGGTATATCCGTCTCCGATGTTCACCATGACGCAGTTTCCGTAACCGCCGTAGTAGCTTGCCATTGATACATATCCGTTACCTACTGCATAAACTGGAGCACCCAGTGTTCCGCTTGTAAGTACTATGTCGTATCCGCTGTGATATTTCTTGTATCCGAGTATAGGATGGATTCTCCAGCCGAAATACGATGTATAGAACCAGTTGCTCGGTGTCGGCCATACGTACTTACCGAAATCGGTAGGAGTATATTGACCTGTTCCTGCGCCTGAACTGCTCGATGCGCTGGCTGCAAGCTGTGCAGCTTCAGCTCTGAGCTGGCTTTCCTTGGCTTCGTACTTCTTAGCGGATTCCCTATACTTCTCTCTCAAAGAATCGACTTCTTCCTGTCTATCTTTGAGGTTATCTTCTTTGACCTCGAGGTCCTTCTTGAGTTTGGCAAGATCTTTCAAATCCTTCTGTAGATTCTTAAGGATATCTTGGTCATTTTCGAGCACCTTCTGAACCATTCCGAGGTTTGAGAGAAGATCCTGAATGCTTTGCGAGCTTAAGATAACATCGACAAAACCGACAGAACCCGTCTTATACATTGCGGTCAGCCTTTCGTTGAGAGCCGCCTCCTGCTTCTCTATTTCTTTTTCTTTCTTTACAATATCTTTCTTTGTTTCTTCTATTTCTGCCAAAGTTTTCTGGATTTCGGTATCGAGCTCGTTGTACCTTTGCTCCATCTCTTCCATGCTTTCTTCAGCAGCTTCTTTTTTCTTCTTTGCTTCGTTTGCTTCTTTGTACTTATCGTCAGCGGTTGCTCCGTAAGAAGTCGCCACTGTTGTAATTAAGAGGGTTGCGATTAAAGATATTATAAGTATAATTCTTAATTTTCTGTTTCTCAGCATATGTACCTCACTAATTTCTGCTACTTATACAGGAACTTCCTTATAGAAATAATACTTCCGCACACACCGATACCTACTCCGAGGCAGACGAAAATTATCATGAGATTTGAGATCAGATAATGTGCTGGTACAACTGTCACCGACAATATCTTTGTGATATCGGCTCCGATGATATCCACTACCTTGCTATATATCAAATAGACCAAGCCTGTCGATATTCCAGCGGACAATAGGCCTATTATGATACCTCCCCATATGAACGGTGCTCTTACAAACCAGTCCGTCGCACCGAGATACTTCATGATTCCAATTTCTTTCTCTCGGTTGAAGACCGTCAATTTGATTGTATTTGCAACTATTATTATCGAAACTACGATCAAGAATGTCATAGCTACAATCGATCCGATCGAAATGAAACGAGTGACCTTGGCTAGCTTCTCTATAGTATCCTGATAGAATACTACATCATCAACACCTGCAACATCCTTGGATGCTTCGGCAACACGGCTTGCAGCTTCTTTATCGCTTACATATACCATGTACGAATTAGGCAAAGGGTTGTCGGGTAGGTTATCCAGAAGATAGCCGTTATCTCCCCATCTTTCCTTGAGAGTATTCAAAGCTTCCTTCTTAGGGACATAGTCTACCGAATCTACACCCTTCATATTCTTGATTGTCTGCTCGGCCTCGTCGTTTACCTTATCCTTGTTTCCGTCTTTCATATAGACCTGAACCACATTGTAGTCCTGGTTGATCGATGCTGCGAAAAGATCGACATTTACAAAAGACACAAAGAAAAGTCCGAGGATAAGCATCATAGCTGTTATGGCAAGTACAGATGTAGTATACATTCCTTTGTTTCTACCCATCTGTAAAAATGCTTGTTTGATATCGTAACCAATTCTACTCATCGATGTCCTCCCTTCCGCTCAGGTAGGCATCTACGATACTTGTCGTATCTCTCTTGTTGTTCTCGGTTTTCTCGAAGTCTTGAGGTTTGATACCAAATACAGAATCATCTTCTTTGAATCTACCGCCCATTGCAGAGCCGTCTACATTTGCTTCTGCAAAGAAGCTACATGAAGGATCATAAAATCCCTCGTCGTCGTTATTTTGCTTAAAGCCGTAGCTTCCCTCTTCATCTCTTACGATGTGTCCGCGGTCGATCGCTACAACTCTCTTCTTCATTCTATCTACGATATCCTTGGCATGAGTTACCATAAGAACCGTAGTTCCTCTAACGTTGATCTGTTCGATCAACGACATAATATCCATTGCTGTTTGAGGGTCGAGGTTTCCTGTCGGCTCGTCGCAAATCAGAATTCTCGGCTGGTTAACGATTGCCCTTGCAATTCCGACTCTCTGCTGTTCACCTGCGGAAAGTTCGCTCGGGTATCTGTCAGCCTTGTCTTCGATGTCAACTAGCTTGAGTACATACGGAACCCTCTCGCGAATTTCGCTCTTCTTCTTGTGGATGACTTCCATAGCAAAGGCTACATTTTCGTATACTGTTTTCTTCTCCAGAAGTCTGAAGTCCTGGAATACCATGCCGACCTTCTGTCTTAGGTCAGGAACTTCTCTTCTTGGGAGTTTAGTTACGTCTTTTCCGGACAACATAATCGTGCCTGAATCAGGCTCGAGTTCTTTGAGAATCAGCCTGATAAAAGTTGTTTTGCCGGCACCACTCGGTCCGACTAAAAACACAAAATCGCCCCTGTTGATATGAACGGAAGCGTTAATGAGTCCGCTATTATCACCGAAGCTCTTTGTTACATTGTTAAATATGACCATATTAAAGTGTATCCTTCCTGGTTTGTATGTACACACACAGCGTTATTATACAACACGAAGTGTTCAAATTCCACCCGATTAACGAAGTTTAATATGAAATCTGTCGTATGTATCGTAACAATCCAGGCACACTTTTTTGCCGTCTCTAAGCCTTATCCAGTTCTCCGCTGTCGTTTCTCCGCAAACATCGCAGACGTATGAATTGAAGAGTTTTGCACGTTCAGGAATTTCTATTGTCGTTTCCTTCACATCGAACATCTCCTCGTCGGAGCATTCATGATAATACTTAAATGATTCTTCTCTGCTCATACCTGGTTTTTGCTTAACAACCAGACGAACAGATTTCCCGGTGGTCCGATTGTAGAAAGAAAATGCCTGTTTTCCTACAACATTGAAGAGCAAATTCCCTTTGCCGACCGAACAGCCTAGAATGACCTGAATAGCATCCACTCCGCAGGCGTCGTTTTCGGAAACGCAGACTATTTGCTCGTCTTCTGAAAACTTCAAGTCTAGCAATTTAATTGCGTAAAGAGCTGCCCTATATCCCATAGTCAGCCCCGGGCATTCGTGGCCGTGAAACTCTACTGTTTTGTCCCATAATTCTTTGTTTACCATGGCGAATCTCCTTTATAATTTCAAATATTAATTAACTTCTATTAAACGATTTTGCTATCTTTAATTTATTGGCTAAAAAGTGGCACAACTATCTGGT
>CAYFWG010000010.1:2080-7763 GCA_964346775.1 uncultured Mogibacterium sp. | reverse complement strand
AACATATTTTCACCTCCTATTAATATTATACGACAGCAATATATCGATTTCCTTAAACAATAGAAAAATTTTGTTAAAAATCCAACTATTTGTACTCTCTATAAATTCAAATATTAATTAAGTTCTATTAAAGGCTATTGCTATCTTTAATTAATTTGCTAAAAAGTGACACAAATATCTTATTTTGCCTATGTTCAAGTATTTCAACTTCTATTCCGTAGACATCATGTATAGTTTCTGGTGTTACTATCTCGGTTCCCCCATATCTATAAATATTCGAGTCCTTGAGGAAAAGAAATCTGTCACAATGCCTGAATGCCAAGTTCAAATCGTGCATTACAATGACTACGCTCTTGTTTTGATTATGAGAAATGTCTTGAACTACATGGAGCATTTCGTGCTGATTCCGTGGGTCGAGGTTGCTCGTAGGCTCATCGAGGAAAACATAATCCGCTTCCTGTGCCAAGGCACGGGCCAAAACGACCTTCTGTAGCTCTCCTCCCGAGAGCTCGCTTGTATACCGTGTAGCATATTCAGTCAAGTCCATCTGTTCGAGAATTTTCTGCACGATCCTGCAATCTTCATCCGTGACATCCCATCCGATATAGGGTTTTCTTCCAAGAAGAACTTCGTCGAAGACCATGGTATGAGAAACCTTGCTCCTCTGCGGAACGTAAGCGATTTTCTTTGCCATTTCCCGTCTCGGCATCTTGTATATATCCTCTCCATCGACAAGAACGCGTCCTTCTTGAGGATTTATGATTCTATTTAGGCATTTCAAGAAAGTGCTCTTTCCCGCTCCATTGTTTCCAAGAACAGCGATGCAACATCCCTGTTCCAGTTCGCAGGATATATTATCCAAGACCTTGGATTTGGAGTCATATGAATACGATAGATTTTCAACTTTAATCATTCCTTCTGTCTCCTCTCATGAGAAGCCACAAGAATAGTGGCGCGCCTAAGAACGAAGTGATAGCTCCTACAGGCAATATAACCGGAGCTATAATTAGCCGGCCGAAAGTGTCGGCAGTCAGGAGGAGCAAGCCTCCCGCAACTGCTGAAGCCGGGATAAGAAATCTATAATCGTCTCCGACGAACTTCCTCATAATATGAGGTGCAACCAAGCCGATGAAGTTTATTATGCCCACAAAAGCAACGCTTACCGCCGCCGTTAGGGAAGCGATCGCCATGCTGAGGAGCATCACAACAGTAGTATTAACACCAAGGCTTTTTGCAGTTTCTTGACCCGAGCACATTGCGTTGTAGTTCCAGCGATTGAACATAAAATATGCAAATGCGGCTGCAAACACAGCTCCAATTATTGCAATTTCTGTCCAGCTGGCACTTCCGAGATTTCCGAATGTCCAGAAGACTACAGCCCCGAGCTGTGTTTCGTCGGCAAAGTATTGAAGCAATGTGCTTCCACCTGTGAAAAGAGAACTTAGAGCTACGCCTGCCAATATAAGCCCGCCTGCGCCGAGATCTCTTTTAAATCTGAAAAGAAGCAAGATAACCAAAGTCGATACCGATCCGAAGAAAAATGCACTTAGAGTAACAATGTATGGATTGTTTATTTCTATTGCTACATTAGCCGACCCGGAGCTTACCACTCCACCGCCGAAGACTACGATACCAAGAGCCGCACCGAATCCCGCTCCTTGCGAAACACCGAGGGTAGATGCGGATGCAAGTGGATTTTGAAGTACGCATTGCATTACTGCTCCACAAACGGCTAAAGCCGCTCCCACCAAAAGGGAAGCGGCTATTCTCGGCAACCGAACGCTAAACACAACGAGCTCGTTTTGTGCATCGGATTTTCCTGCTAGAGTCTGGAGAACTTCTTTGAAACTCAGCTCCATGGATCCAGATACTATAGCGAACAAGCTGACGAGAAGCACAAGAAAGAAAGAGAAAACTATTACTATACGTTTAAAGGATATCCTTTTATTGTATATTTTCATTCCTTTTTGCATTGAATCTGTTTTTATTGAATTAGAATTTAATCTTCCCATAATCAGCTCCGAATTTTTTGAGCACACTCATATAATCATCTTCGCCGAGGAAGAATTTGAATATCTCATTTGATTTTTTCTCGACATCGACATCCTTGAAAGCCTCAGGATATAGGATGGATCCTATAAAATAGCAATTTGCCAAAGGTATTTCAACGTTGCTGAAGTAGCTTGTCGAACTCGGATGCTGGTACATGTTTCCATTGTTGTATGCCTTGAGCTGCTTGTAGAAACTTGCATCCTTCTTCTCATCCTGCTGGACTAAGGCTACTCCACCGTAATCGCAGAAAATATAGTCTGGATTCCAAGCGAGAATCTGCTCACGGCTGACCTCTGCTGCACCCATTTGGCCTCCATCTCCTTTGGAAGCAACATTGTTTGCGTGAATAGCATCCAGAACAGGTTCATTTATACGAACACCTTCGATTCCGTGCGCACCCTTAAAAGTTGCTGCTGCGGAAAGAACCGTAGGCTTATCCTTGTCTTCTATTTTGCTCGTTCTCTTGTCGAGGTCTGCAAGGGAATCGTTTATATAATTGACAACTTCCGTTGCTCGCTTTTCAACTCCGCAAACCTCACCGATTATGCGAAGAGAAGCGGCATAGTCTTCCTGGAAGAGGTTTCCCATTCCGACAGCGACTACAGGAATCCCCGTCTTGCTCTCTAAATCTTTAACTATGTCTTCCGTATAAGTACAGATAATAACGTCAGGCTTAGCTTTGATTATCTCTTCTGGATAATAGTCTGTATTACCCATAGCATCCGTCCCGACTACAGGAACATCCTTCCATTTGTCTTTGTTGACATATGCATAAGCTGTCAACGGAGTTATTTTATCCGCATCCATTCCGCCTGTACCGACCACCCTGTCTGCCAGTCCGAGATAGGTTGCCATTCGTGGAGCATTTCCCAAAGTAACGATGGTTTTGACCTCTGCAGGTATCTTAACTTCACGGCCGAGAGAATCCGTTACCACCCTCGTTTCCCCCGAAGAATTGCTGTCCTCGGATTTGCATGCGGATAGGGAAAATATCATTGTCAATGCCATAATCAGGATTAGTATTTTTTTCATTTCTGTCTCCTTGTTCAATCATTAAATATTATCTATGACGACTTGTTGATAATATTATATCAATCATAAATGGCTTCCGTAACCCTGGGGAGGGGATACAAATTTGCTTCTTTCACGAAAAAACAACGGGAAACAAATCCGTTCCCGTTGCTGTCTTAATTATTTAAATGGAGATTACTTAACAAGGCATATGTCTCTCGAAGAGCAACCTTCAACCTTGCATTCACCTTTTACGGTTTTGTATATCGTGGCGTTTCCAGGGATTACACTTCCTTGCTTAATTACCGTGTCACCGCCCAGAACCGTTGCGTTGGCATATATTGTGACATCGCTTTCCACCGACGGATGTCTTTTCTTTCCCGACAGTCTCTGGCCCTGTCTTGGCGAAAGCGCTCCCAGGGTTACTCCCTGATAGACTTGAACATTGTCACCGATTTCCGTCGTCTCTCCTATTACCACGCCCGTTCCATGATCTATGAAGAAGCTCCTGCCGATAGTAGCTCCTGGGTGAATGTCTATCCCCGTTTTTGAATGAGCGTATTCGGACATCACCCTCGGCAGAATAGGAACACCGAGTTTGTAGAGCGCATGGGCAAATCTGTGAACACATATTGCGAAAAGTCCAGGATAAGCTATGATGATTTCCTGATAGCTCTTCGCAGCCGAGTCTCCTTCAAACGCCGCCTTCACATCGCTTTTGAGGACATCCTCGATAGCAGGAATTTCCTGAACGAATTTACTTGCGAGATCTTTGGCGAGTTCATGGTCAGGCTTTTCGTTTTCACTTGTTCCGACCGCCAATGCATTTTCTATAAGATTAGCCATCTTCTTTTCGATCGCCGAAATTCTCTCTTCAGGATTTTCTTCGTAATGATCGAAAAACTCCGCAAATGTCATATGCCTTAGCTCAGATATAACTTCACTTATGTCGCTGTCGGAAAGTATCAACCTTCCATAAGGCCCGTCCCATATCATAGAATCTTTCATCTCCATAACTCCTTTCATTACCCGAACAAAGGTGTAGACAGGTACCTGTCTCCCGAGTCGGGCAAAATCACAACGATTTTCTTTCCCTTGTTCTCTTCTCGACTTGCAAGAATGCTCGCAGCCTTGAGCGCCGCTCCCGAGGATATTCCTACCAAAACTCCTTCGGTTTGTGCAAAACGCCTGCCTTCTTCATACGCTTCTTCATTTTCTATCTGTATTATTTCATCATATATCGAAGTGTCGAGAACTCCTGGAATAAATCCTGCTCCTATGCCCTGTATGCCATGAGGTCCTGGATTTCCTCCCGAAAGAACTGGGCTACCAGTCGGTTCGACAGCCACGATCTTGATCTCGGGATTTTTTTCTTTGAGATATTTGCCCGTTCCTGTTATCGTTCCGCCAGTTCCTACTCCTGAAACGAGTATATCCACTTCGCCCTCAGTCTGAGTCCATATTTCTGGACCCGTGGTTTTAATATGCGCCTGGGAATTTGCAGGATTTTCAAACTGCTCGAGGATCAGAGAATTTTCTATGGTTTTGTTCAATTCTTCGGCTTTCCTAATAGCTCCCTTCATCCCTTCGCTTCCGTCGGTCAAAACGAGCTCCGCGCCATAGGCCTTCAGCAGCTTCCTTCTCTCGATGCTCATCGTTTCAGGAAGAACTATCACAACCTTGTATCCTTTAATTGCAGCAATCGCACCTATTCCGATTCCTGTATTTCCGCTTGTCGCCTCTATCAAAGTCCATCCAGGAGAAATTCTCCCCCTTCTCTCAGCATCTTCGATCATTTCAAGTGCAAGTCTGTCTTTTATAGAACCTGCCAAATTAAGGCATTCGAGTTTTGCGAGTATCTCTCCTTCCTTAGCACCTGACGATTCTGCATATCGAGACGCCTTCAGAAGAGGCGTTCCTCCGATCAGCTCCAGAGGATTGTTTACTATCTTATCTTTCTTATCTTTACCTTCTAACATAGGTCTCCTTTCATCTGTCCTTCAAATAAATTTCCAATACTTAAGTTTGCATAAAATAAAACGGGTATCTTTCACTATGATACCCGCCTGTTGGTAATGAATAAATAAAGGTAGCATAATGCGTCAAAATCGACCCGCTTTCTTACAAACGGCACAAAAACAACAACAGACGCAGCAACCTTTTTCAATTGTTATTTGTTGTATATTCAGCATTTGCCTTCCCTCTATAATCTTTGATCTTTAGAAATTATCTTTCTTATTTGACAGAATAGCATATAACTCCTATCAGGTCAATAGGAATTAGCAATCATACCTATCTTCAAAATCTAACAGTACTCCCTTAAGCCTCTCATCGAGATAGCCAAGTGCTTTTTCCCTTATTTCATCTGGAACTCCATAATACGCCTGTGCAACTCCGCCGCATATAGCTGCCAAAGTGTCGCTGTCTCCAGCAATAGAAATCGCATTTCTTATAGCATCCTCGAAATCAGTTGATTCAAAGAATGCTTGTAAGGCTTGAGGCACAGATCCTTGACAGGTTACATCGAATGTATATTCATCTCTGATTTCGTCGAGTGTGAAATCCATAGGGTAATAATTCTTGTCGATGTACTCGCGTATCTCTTCAATGCTGCATCCTG
>CAYFWG010000010.1:0-2070 GCA_964346775.1 uncultured Mogibacterium sp. | reverse complement strand
TATTGCTACAGCAGTTGATTCCGCACATTTCACTCCTTCAGGATGATTATGAGTGACTTCCGTAACGAGCTTTGAAATCTCCTTTGCTTCATCCAAACTTCCTGCGGCAAACCCCGCTCCGCTCACCCTCATCGCAGACCCATTTCCAAAGCTGTTATAAGGCTTAGGATCCTCTGAAAACACCCAGTATATAAAGTTGCCACCATAACCGCAATTCGGGTAACGCCTTCCTATTTCCTGCATCCATTTAACAGCATTCCCGGACAAATCGCTACGGTCGGCTCTACTCATCAATATCGCTTTTGCAACAGCCAAACTCATTACGCTGTCGTCTGTGAAAGAACAACTCCTGGCGAAAAGTTCGAAGTCTTTAGTTTTAATTCCGTCGTGTTCAAAGCGCGAGCCTACGATGTCCCCGATAATCGCTCCAATCATATGCTTTCCTCCTTCAAATTGTTGCTCCTATATAAAAAGCAACTCATCAATATCTACAATTTCGATAACTTTGCCACTTTTCTGTATTATTAATCCTTTTTCTTCAAGATCTGATAATTTTCTGCTCAAAGTTTCAGGTGTAGTTCCGAGATACGAAGCCATGTCCTTCTTGGACATCGGAAGCTCTACCTCGAGAGATCCCTGCGGATCGTCTATCAGCTCGGCAAGAAAGAAGGCAATTCTCGTTTCGACTTTTTCCGTTGCGAACCTCGTAGTCTGCTTCTCCGATTCGTTGAGACGGTTTGAGAATTCTGCCAGGATTTTCAATGCAATCGTAGGGTACTTAAGGAGAAACTCCTGAAGCTTTTCCTTTGTAATCATACATATTTCCGTATCGCTCATCGCCTCTGCATAAGATGTCTGGAAATACTTTCCGAAAACAGCAAGCTCCCCTGTGTAATCACCGGGGAGAAGAATCCTGACAAGCTTCTCCTTGCCAGATTCGGAGATCTTATAGATGCGAATCTTTCCCTTTCTCACTATGAAAAGCGAATCGACCTCATCTCCGTCGCTGTATATCAGGGAGCCTTTTTTGTATGAAGATTGGGTAGTAGCATCCATTATTTCCATCATTTGGTCCTCTTCGAGATGGTTAAATATGGGAACGATGGTGATGCACTTTTTTTCTTTTTCCATTGCGCTTCCTTTTGCTATTAAATATCTTTGACCTTTGTCTTCAAAACTTCAAATCCGACTTTCTCGATTGTCTCTTTGATTTTATCGATCGACACCTTCTCGCTGTCGAAGTCCAGTTTTAACTTGCTCGTGACGAAAAGCATGTTTACGCTGTCTTTATCCACTCCATCCAAATTCTTAACAGCTGCGTCGATTTTTGCCGAGCAGGACGGGCAAACCAGTGTTTCCAATTGAATAATTGCTTTCTTCATGTCTTCTCCTTTATTTCTTAAGGTTATAACGTAATAACCTCATCCCATTTAATATTACCACCAAAATACTTCCTTCGTGAACAAGCATTCCAATCGACATATTCATCCATGTACTGAAGAAGAGTGCCTGTAGTAGGACGATTACCACGCCTACCGCGATTATAATAGTTTGTCTCATATTCCAAGCTGTAGCTTTTGTCAGCCCAAGAGCATGTGGCAGTTTGCTGAAATCCGAGTTCATCAGCACAACATCGGACGTTTCAATAGCTACGTCGGTGCCACTTCCCATTGCGATTCCTATATGTGCCAAAGCCAGGGACGGACTGTCGTTTACTCCGTCTCCTACAAATGCGATAATATGACCTCTTGATTTTAAGTCTTTAATGTATTGAGCTTTGTCTTCAGGCAGCATATTCCCATATGCCCTCGAAAGATTCAATTCTTCAGCAACTCTGTCGACTGTTCCCTGATTATCTCCTGAAAGTACGACGAGATTTTTAACTCCGAGCTTTTTCAGTCTTTGAAGATCCTCTTTAACTCCGTCGCGAATTTTATCTCGAATACCCATTATCGACATAACCTTGCCGTTAATCGCCGTGATTACTATAGAACTACCCTTTTGTTCATATTCGGCAACTTCGCTCAAAACATCATCACTCAGAATTATATCCTGCTCTACCATCAACTT